>NZ_WHIW01000009.1 GCF_009295635.1 Alkalilimnicola sp. S0819
ACTCGCTTCGCTCAAACAGGCAACCCGCTTTTTCCCTTTCCGGCTGCGATGCTCGGCTGCATCGACGTCCGCCCCAGGCCGTACCCACCCCGGAACCCCATCTGTCGGCGCAAGCTCCACCGCTGAAAGCGAGGAGAGATGCGCTCGCGCCGTCGCTCTCTGTTTCAAGAAGCCGCCACCGACGTTCGAGGAGCCGTGTCCGGGTGGGCTTTGGGGGTTCGTTGGCGCAGCCGAGCCCCGCAGGGCTGAGCGGAAGGAGTGGAGCGCTGTCTGAGCGAAGCGAGTTCGCGGAACGCCGCTCAGACCGAGGAGCGAGGGGAGCCCCGGCGCAGCCGGGGCCCGGGGAGACACGGATCGATTCCCATGGGCCTCTGACCGTCTGTCGCGTTCGCAGCCAAGGCGCGTCTCGCGGGCAATGGCCGCAGCCCTTGCCAAGAGACGCAACGCGGGCTGGGAACGCGACAGACGGTCCCTTCGGGCGGCAGCCAGGCGCCCCTCGGCCGCGTTGCCGCCCTTGCAAAGGGCTACGGCCATTCGCCGCGGGCGCCGCCTTGCCGAGGAACGCCTGGCTGCCGCAGAGGCCCATGGGAATCAATCCGTGTCTCCCTGGACTTGGAACCCCCAAAACCCACCCGGACACGGCGGTCACCTCCGACGTTCAGGCGTGTATCCCCATGCTTTTCGGATTGGCAGGAAAGAATTGGTGGTTTTCCCCTAACCCGCGATGAACCATAATTTTCTGGCGATCCGGGAAGTCAGGCCTGAGCGTCGGTGGCGACCGCCTTATCCGGCACCCACGTCACGAGCCTCGTCACAGGGCCGGCTCCCTGTGCCGCCGCACCGCAGTCAGCCTGCGTCGGCGCTCTCGTCCGCTGCCGCGGAATCCGAGCCGGCCCGCAAGCTGCGCAGGAAACCCACCACCTTGTCGCCATCCCGCGTACGCGCCATACGCGGCAGGCTGTTGAGGAACACCTTGCCGTAGCTGCGGTTGATCAGCCGCGGATCACCGATCATCAGCACGCCCCGATCCTCGGTGTCACGAATCAGCCGCCCCACCCCCTGGCGCAGGGTAATCACCGCATGGGGCAACTGAAACGCCCCGAAGGGGCTCTGCCCGGCCGATTTCAGCGCCTCGATCTTCGCCTGGGTGACGGGGTCGTTGGGGGCGGCGAAGGGCAGGCGGTCGATGATCACGCAGCTCAGCGCCTCGCCGCGCACATCCACTCCTTCCCAGAAGCTCGCCGTGCCCAGCAGCACCGCGTTGCCCGCTTCCCGAAACTGCTCCAGCAGCTGGTTCTGCCCCGCATCACCCTGCACCAGCAGCGGATAATCGACCCGCGGGCGCAGCCATTCGGCGGCCTCGCGCAGGGCTCGGTGGCTGGTGAAGAGCATGAAGGCACGGCCTTCGCTGGCCTGCAGCACCGGCAAGGCCGCCTGCAGGAAGGCTTGTTGGTAAGCGGGGTGATTGGGCTCGGGCAGATCCCGCGGGCAGTAGAGCACCGCGTTGCGCCGGTAATCGAAGGGGCTGTCGAGCTTCAGGGTGCGGGGCTCTTCCAGGCCCAGCTGGCGGCTGAAGTGCTCAAAGCCCTCGGCCACGGAGAGTGTCGCCGAGGTGAACACCCAGGCGGCCTGCTGGCGCGCCATGTGGCCGCGGAACTGACCGGCCACCTCCAGCGGGGTGAGCCGCAGGATGAAGGACTGGCTGTAGGTCTCGTACCAGCGCACGGCGTTGGCCGCTTCCGGCTGGAGGAATTTGCTCCAGGCCTGGTAGGCGGCCTCGGCGCGGCGGTGGCAGCTCTCCAGGCCCTTGCCCCGCTCGGCCAGTGGCTCCAGTACCTGCACCAGGGCGCGCAGCCGGTCATCCAGTTGCTCCACCGCCTCGGTGACGGTCTGGTCTTCCTGCAGCTCGGCCCAGGCCGCCCGGCGCCCTTCCGTGCCCAGGCTCAGGCGCAGGTCCAGCAGCCCCCGCTCCAGTCGGTCCAGGGCTTCCAGCATGCCCGGCGCATCGCCCGCCTCCCGGTAGTACTCCATGCGCGCATCGCGCAGCAGATCATGCATCTGCCGACTACTCACGGAAAGCCCGAAGAACTGCTGGGCGGTCTCGGGCAATTGATGGGCCTCGTCCAGCACGTAGGCATCGGCCTGGGGCAGCACCTCGCCGAAGCCCCCTTCGCGGATGGCCCAGTCGGCGAGCAGCAGATGGTGATTGACCACCACCACATCGGCCTCCTGGGCTCGGCGGCGGGCTTCCATCAGGTGGCAGTCACTGTAATGGGGGCATTCCTGGCCCAGGCAGTTGTCGGCGGTGGAGCTGACCCGGCCGTGCATCAGCCCCTCCAGGGCACCGACGGGGGCTTCGCCAAGATCCCCGCTGCGGGTGAGGTGACTCCAACGCTGGATCTTCTGGAACAGGGCCGAAGCCTCGCGGCTCTCGAAACGGCCTTCCTGGGCGGCCATCTCGGTGCGGTAGATACACAGATAATTGCCGCGCCCTTTCAGCAGCGCGGTGCGCAGGGGGAGTTTCAGCGCCTCGCGCACCAGCGGTAGATCCCGCCGGAAAAGCTGATCCTGCAGAGTCTTGGTGCCGGTGGAAATGATCACCTTGCGCCGGGAGAGCAGCGCGGGCACCAGATAGGCGAAGGTCTTGCCGGTGCCGGTGCCGGCCTCGGCCACCAGCACCTCGCCGCCGGCCAAGGCCTCGCTTACCGCCTCGGCCAGGGCCTGCTGTTCGGGGCGCGGCTGAAAGCCGGGAATGGCCTCGGCAAGCGCCCCCCTTTCCCGCAGCGGCGAGACGCTGTCAGTCATCGCCCAGGGCCCTGGCGCGGGCGGCGGCCTGCTCCGCCCCCCGGGTATCGCCCCGCAGGCGGCGGGCGGCCTCGATCAGGCGCCAGTTCTGGCGCTGCAGCGCACGGGCATCGCCGGCCAGAGTGTTGGACTTCTGCGCCAGCTGCTCGGCCTGGTCGTAATTGCCTTCGGCGTAGCGCACCACGGCCAGGTTCTGCCACAGCACCGGGTGATCCGGGGCGATGCGCATGGCGCGCTCCAGGCGGGCGGCGGCGCTGTCGTAATCCCGCGCGGCCACCGCCTGCTCGGCCCGGGCCGCCAGGCCTTGGGCCGCCGGGGGCAGGGGCGGCAGGGCCCCTGCCGGGGTCTGGGCCCGATCGGGTTCACCGGCCTCTCCACGGCGCGGCCACTCCCGACCCTTCTCTTCCGGCGCGGGCTCTTCCACCGGCACCGGGCGCCGCTCGTCACGCTCCGGCGCCGGCGCCCGCCCGGCACAGGCGGCCAGCAGCCCCAGCAGCATCAGCAAAACTATCGAACGGCTCCGGCGCATCTTCATTCGAACAACCCCTTGATCCAGTCCCGGGCGCGGTCCAGACGCCCGCGCTCACCCACGCAGGCGGCCTGTTCGGCGGGCCCCAGGCCGCGGTAATACGGCAGCAGCCGGGCGCCTTCGCAATGCTCCGCCGCCAGCAGTCCGCTGCCGTTCTCCACCCAGAGCGTCTCCACCCCCGTCGGCGTGTCGGCGCGGGGCGCGCGCAGGGGCAGCTCCGCGAACAGCTCGCCCCAGATGGTCAAGGCGCCGCTGGAGCCGGTGAGCCCGGTGCGGCCGTTATCATCGCGCCCCACCCAGACCACGCCCAGCAGGTCCCGGGTGTAACCGGCGAACCAGCTGTCGCGGGTGTCGTTGGTGGTGCCGGTCTTGCCCGCCACGCCGCGGCTTGCGGGCAGCCAGCGGGCCAGCCCCCGGCCGGTGCCCTCGCTCACCGCGCCGCGCAGGGCATGGTTGACCAGGTAGACCGCCTCGCTGTCGAAGACCCGCTGCACCGAGAGCGCATAGCGGTTGAGCAGCTCGCCCCGGCGGTTCATGACTGCCCGCACGGCGCGCAACGGGGTGCGGAAACCACCCGAGGCGAGGGTCTGGTACATGTCCGCCACCTCCAGCGGCGTCTGCCCCACGCTGCCCAGCAAAAAGGAGGGATACACCGTGGCGGGCGGGTCACCGCCCAGGCGCTCGAAGGCATCCACCACCGCCCGCAGGCCAAGCTCCAGGCCCAGATTCACGGTGGCGGCATTGCGCGACTCCGCCAGCGCCCGCCACAGGGGCACGGGGCCGAGAAACTGCTTGTCGTAGTTCTGCGGCGCCCAGAGCCGGCCTTGGGCATCGGTGAGCTGCACGGGCTCATCATCGATCAGACTGCCCAGGCCGTAACTGGCCGGGCGCTCCAGGGCCGCCAGATAGGCGGCGGGCTTGATCAGCGAGCCGATCTGGCGGCGGGCATCCAGCGCCCGGTTGAAGCCGGCGTAACGCGGATCACGCCCACCCACCACGGCACGCACCTCGCCCGCATCCACATCCACCACCAGGGCCGCGGCTTCCAGGTCCTCCTTGCCCCAGGCGTCCAGGCGCCGGGCCACGGCCTGCTCGGCGCGCTCCTGCACCGAGGGTGCCAGGGTGGTGAATATCCGCAAGCCCTCGCTGGCCAGGTCCTCGTTACGGTAATCCCGGCGCAGGTGGCGGCGCACCAGATCCATGAAGGCCGGATAGGCGTTTTCCCGGGCGCGGATGGCGGGCACCACGCCCAGCGGCCGACCCTGGGCGATGCGCGCCTGCTCGGCGCTGATCAGCTGCTGCTCGGCCATCATCCGCAACACCAGATCGCGGCGCGCCTTGGCACGCCGCGGGTTGCTGCGCGGGTTGTAGTAGGACGGCCCCTTCACCAGCGCTACCAGCAGGGCCTGCTGCTCCAGGGGCAGCACTTCCAGCCCGCGGCCGAAGTAGAAGCGGCTGGCCAGGGCGAAGCCGTGGATCGCTCGCTGACCCTGCTGGCCCAGATAGACCTCGTTGAGGTAGGCCTCCAGGATCTCGTCCTTGTCGTAGTGCAGCTCCAGCAGCAGCGCCATCAGCGCCTCGTTGCCCTTGCGCCAGAGAGTGCGCTCGCTGCTCAGGTAGAAGTTCTTGATCAGCTGCTGGGTGAGCGTGCTGCCGCCCTGCACCACCCGCCCGGCCCGCACATTGGCCAGCAGTGCGCGGGCGATGCCGCTGAAGGAAAGGCCATGGTGGCGGTAGAAGTCCCGGTCCTCGGTGACCAGCAAGGCGCCGATCAAGGGGCGGGGCACCTCGTCCAGGCGCACCAGTACCCGGTCTTCCTTGTGGGCGGGGTAGATGCTGCCGATCAGAGCGGGCTCCAGCCGCGCCAGGTCCAGCATCCCGCCCGGCTGCTCCAGGGCGGCGATGCGCCCGCCGCGGATGCGCAGACGCAAGGTGCGGGCCGGCTCCTCGCCGTCGGGGAAGCGAAACCCGCGAGTCTCGACCCGGAAGTAGCCCCCGTCACGGCCGAAACTGCCCGGCCCCCGGCCACGCCGGTAATCCGCCGCCCGCAACTCCTGCTCCAGGGTGGCGGCGCTCAATTCCAGCCCCTGGTAGAGCTCCAGGGGCCGGGCGTAGACCTTGGCGGGCAGCGACCAGCGCTTGCCCTCGAAATGGCTGGTGATGCGCTGATCCAGATACCAGCCCCAGCCCGCCGCCAGCGGCAGGGCCAGCACCAGCAGCAGCAAGAACCCGCGGCGCAGGCGGGCGAACCAGCCGCGCCGGGCCGGCGAGCGCTTCGGGCGCGGGTGCTTTCGGGGTTTGCGCGCTTTCCTGCTCATGAACACTCAGCGGCGTTCAGCCACCAGCCAGTTGTAGATGAAACCGGCCAGCCCCAGGCCGATGAACGCCATCAGCGTCCAGGCGGGGATGCTCAGGCCCAGGATGGTGTGCACCTCGGCGCACTCGCCGCTGCCCTCGAAGACCACGCGGATGGCCTCGAACAGGGGAAAGACGTCCATCAGGTAGTCCAGCCCCGGGCCGCAGGCGGGAACCTCCTCGGCGGGCAGGCTCTGCAGGTATAGGTGGCGTACGGAAACCGCCCCGCCCAGGGCGGCGACCAGCAGCAGCAGCACGCCATAGACCCGTGCGCCCCAGGCCCGCGCCCCGTGCAGGGCGGCAATCAGGAACACCGCACCCAGCGCATAGACACCGATGCGCTGGAACATGCACAACGGGCAGGGTTCCATGCCCAGCGCCAGTTCCATATAGAAGGCCGCCGCGATCAAGACCGCACAGATAATGAAACCGGCCAGGTTGATCAGTCGCGGACGCTCGAGCACTGCTGCCATGTCTGGGGGCTTCCGTGAAGACGACAAAGGCGGAATCTTACCAGAGTGAGCCCGGCTGTCGGGGAACGACGCGGCACCAGGAACGCGGCGAATGAGCTACAACTACCCTGAACACTTGTAGTTTTGCCGCCGAGTGGTTTACTTTCAAACACGCGTTTGAACCATTACAGGATCCCGGGAGGAAGGAGACCTCGCATGACGATCGCGCTGTGGATACTCGCGCTGCTGTTGCTCACCGCGGCCTGCGCCTTTCTGCGCCTGCGGCTGTGGCTGAGCACCCTGCTCCTGTTCACCGCCCTGCTGCTGCTGAGCCTGAGCGGCCAGCTCGCCACCGGCGCCCTGGTGGCGCTGTGGCTGATCGCCGCCATCCTCCTGGTCCCGCTCAACCTTCCGCCGCTGCGCCGGGCACTGCTCAGCGATCGCATCCTCAAGCTGTTCCGCGCCAGCCTCCCGGGCATGTCCCGCACCGAGCAGGAAGCCCTGGAGGCCGGCACCGTATGGTGGGACGGTGAGCTGTTCAGCGGCTACCCGCGCTGGCAGAAGCTGCTGGCCGTGCCGCGCCCGGCCCTGAGCGCCGAGGAGCAGGCCTTCCTGGATGGCCCCACGGAGCAGTTGTGCAAGCTCATGGACGACTGGGAGATTACCCATGAGCGCATGGACCTGCCCCGTCCGGTGTGGGACTACATCCGCGAGCAGGGCTTCATGGGCATGATCATCCCCAAGGAGTACGGCGGCCTGGGCTTCTCGGCCCTGGCCCACTCCGAGGTGGTGATGAAACTCGCCACCCGCAGCCTCACCGGCGCGGTGACGGTGATGGTGCCCAACTCTCTGGGCCCCGCGGAGCTGCTGCTGCACTATGGCACCGCGGAGCAGAAGAACCACTACCTGCCGCGTCTTGCCCGGGGCGAGGAAATCCCCTGCTTTGCCCTCACCGGCCCCGAGGCGGGCTCCGACGCCGCTGCCATGCCCGATACCGGGGTGGTCTGCCACGGCGAGCATAACGGCGAGCAGGTCATCGGCCTGCGGCTGAACTGGGAGAAGCGCTACATCACCCTGGGCCCGGTGGCCACCGTGCTGGGGCTCGCCTTCAAGGTGCAGGACCCGGAGCGGCTGCTGGGCGGCGAGGAGGAGCTGGGCATCACCTGCGCGCTGATTCCCACCGACACCCCGGGCGTGGAAATCGGCAATCGCCACATCCCGCTGAACATCCCCTTCCAGAACGGCCCCAACAGCGGCCGGGATGTGTTCATCCCGCTGGAGTGGGTCATCGGCGGCCGGGAGATGATCGGCCGCGGCTGGCACATGCTGATGGATTGCCTCTCCGCGGGGCGCTCCATCTCCCTGCCCGCCGCCGGCACCGGTGGGGGCAAGCTGGCCACCCTCAGCGCCGGCGCCTATGCCCGGGTACGGCGCCAGTTCAACGCGCCGGTGGCCGAATTCGAGGGCGTGCAGGAAGCGCTGGGCCGCATCGCCGGGCTCACCTACCGCATGGACGCCACCCGCGTGCTCACCGCCACCGCCGTGGACCTGGGGGAGAAGCCCTCGGTGCTCTCGGCCATCGCCAAATACCATCTCTCGGAAGGCATGCGCCAGGTAATGAACGATGCCATGGACGTGCACGGCGGGCGCGGCATCTGCCTGGGGCCGAGCAATTATCTGGGCCGGGGCTATCAGGGTATTCCGGTAAGCATCACCGTGGAGGGGGCGAATATCCTCACCCGCAACCTGATGATCTTCGGCCAGGGGGCGATCCGCTGCCACCCCTACCTGCTGCGCGAAATGCAGGCGGCCCAGAGCGATGACCGCGCCGCCTTCGACCGCGCCTTCTGGGGCCATATCGGGTTCTGGCTGAGCAACAAGGTCCGCAGCTTCACCCTGGGGCTCACCGGCGGCTGGCTGAGCATGCCCCGCGGGGACAAGGACACCCGCCGCTATTACCGCCAGCTCAACCGCTACAGCGCGGCCTACGCGCTGGTGGCCGACAGCGCCCTGCTGAGCCTGGGGGGCGCGCTCAAGCGCAAGGAAAGCCTGTCGGCGCGGCTGGGCGATGTGCTGAGCTATCTCTACATGGCCTCCGCCTGCCTCAAGCACTACGAGGACCAGGGCCGCCCGCGGGATGATCTGCCGCTGCTGCGCTGGAACCTGCTGGAGCTCACCCGCCTGATCGAGAGCCGTCTGGATCAGGTGCTGCGGGAACTGCCTCTGCGCCCGCTGGCCTGGGGCCTGCGCCCGCTGGTCTTCCCGCTGGGCCGGCACCGTCGGCCCACGCCCCTGAATCTGCTGCGCCAGCTCTCCGACCTGGCGAGCCGGCGCACACCTTCGCGGGAGCGGCTGATCAAGGGCGCGTTCCGCAGCCTGGATCCGGACGACCCCATAGGGCGCATCGAATACGCCTTCGACCAGGCGCTCAGCGCCGAGCCCCTGGAGCAGCGCCTGAAACAGGCCCGTCGCGACGGCAAGCTGCAGGACGGCGCCGAGCCCATCGCCGCGGCACTCGCCACGGGCCTGCTGGAGGCCGCCGAGGCCGAACAACTGCGCCGCGCCCGCGAAGCCCGCCGCGCGGCTATCATGGTCGATGACTTCGCCCCGGATTACTTCCCCAAGGAGGAGACCCAATAATGGCAGCCAAGAGCGCAAGCTACAGCCGTCCCGTCTACGTGGTGGACGGCGCGCGCACGCCCTTCATCAAGGCCCGCGGCCGTCCCGGCCCCTTCGCCGCCGCGGACCTGGCGGTGGGCGCCGGCCGCCCGCTGCTGGCGCGGCAGAAATTCGCCCCCGAACAGCTCGATGAAGTGATCTGCGGCAATGCCATGGCCAGCGCCGACGAGGCCAACATCGCCCGCATCGCCGCCCTGCGGCTGGGCTGCGGCAAGGCCGTGCCGGCCTTTACCGTGCATCGCAACTGCGGCTCGGGCATGCAGGCGCTGGATTCGGCGGCCATGAACATCGCCGCCGGGCGCTCGGAGCTGGTGCTCGCCGGCGGCGTGGAGGCCATGAGCCACGGCCCGCTGCTGTTCAGCCCCGCCATGGTGCACTGGCTCGCCGACTGGAATCAGGCGAAAAGCGTCGGCCAGAGGATGAAGCTTCTGGGCCAGCTGCGCCCGCCCCACTTCGCCCCGGTGATCGGCCTGCTGCGCGGGCTCACCGACCCGGTGGTGGGCCTGAACATGGGCCAGACCGCCGAGAAGGTGGCCCACCAGTTCGGCATCAGCCGCCAGCAGATGGACGAATACGCCGCCCGCAGCCAGCGCCGCCTGGCCCATGCCCAGGAACAGGGCTGGATGGACGAGGTGGTGCCCCTGTACGGCCCCGACGGCAAGGTCTACGACCATGACGACGGGGTGCGCGCCGACAGCAGCGCCGAGAAGCTCGCCAAACTCAAGCCGGTGTTCGACCGCAAGTTCGGCAAGGTCACCGCGGGCAACAGCTCCCAGGTCACCGACGGCGCCGCCTGGCTGATCCTCGCCTCGGAAGAGGCCGTGCAAAAGCATGACCTGCCGGTGCTGGGGCGTCTGGTGGAGACCGAATGGGCGGGGCTGGACCCGGCGGTGATGGGCCTGGGCCCGGTGCACGCCGCCACCCCCATCCTCAAGCGCCGTCGCTGGGGCCTGAATGACGTGGATTACTGGGAGATCAACGAGGCTTTCGCCGGGCAGGTGCTCGGTTGCCTGGAAGCCTGGAAGGACGCGGACTATTGCCGCGAGTATCTGGGCAAGAAGGACGCCCTGGGGCAGCTGGACGAGGAGCGCCTGAACGTGGACGGCGGCGCCATCGGCGCGGGCCATCCAGTGGGCGCCAGCGGCGCGCGCATCGTGCTGCACCTGCTGAAGGTGCTGCGGCGAGAGAACGCCAGGCGCGGCATCGCCACCCTGTGCATCGGCGGCGGCCAGGGCGGCGCGGTGCTGGTGGAAAGCGCCTGAGGAACAAGGAGAGAGACATGAGCGAACAACAGCAATACAAGCACTGGCGGCTGCACGTCGACGAGCAGCGCATACACTGGCTGGCCCTGGACAAGGCCGGGGCCTCCACCAATGTGCTGGACGAGGAAGTCCTGAGCGAGCTGGGCCAGGTGCTGGAAGCGCTGGAGCGGGACAAGCCCGCCGGCGTGGTGTTCCATTCGGCCAAGAAGAACGGCTTCATCGCCGGCGCCGACATCAAGATGATCCAACGCCTGGAAGGAGCGGACGACCCGATCACCCTGCTGCGCGACTCCCAGGCCCTGTTCGACCGCATCGAGGCCCTGCCCTGCCCCACCCTGGCGCTGATCCACGGCTTCTGCCTGGGCGGCGGGCTGGAGCTGGCACTGGCCTGCGATTACCGCATCGCCGAGGAGTCCGACAGCACCAAACTGGGCTTGCCCGAGGTCATGCTGGGCGTGCACCCGGGCTGGGGCGGCACCGTCCGCCTGCCCCGGCTGATCGGCGCGCTGCAGGCCATGCCGCTGATCCTTACCGGCCGCACGCTGCGCGCCAAACCCGCCGCCAAGCTCGGCGTGGTGGACTACGCCGTGCCGGCGCGCCAACTGCGCACCGCCGCCCGCCGCCTCATCCTGGAGCGCCCCGCCAAACGCGCCCCCAAGGGCCTGGCCGCCCTGTCCAACCAGCCCTGGCTGCGCAAGCCCATCGCCTGGCAGATGCGCAAGCAGGTCTCGGGCAAGGCCCGCCCGGAGCACTACCCCGCCCCCTACGCCATCATCGAGCTGTGGCAGCGCCAGACCGGCAGCACCAGCGAACAGCTGCGCCAGGAGGCCGAATCCTTCGTGGAGTTGGCCCGCACCGACACCAGCCAGAACCTGATCCGGGTATTCTTCCTGCAGGAGCAGATGAAGGCCCTGGGCCGGGTGAAGGCGGACAAGCCCCAACGCGTGCACGTGGTGGGGGCCGGCACCATGGGCGGCGACATCGCCGCCTGGTGCGCCATGCAGGGGCTCACGGTCACGCTGCAGGACCGGGAGCCGAAGTTCATCGCCCCGGCCATCAAACGCGCACAACAACTCTACAAGGGCAAGCTGAAGAGCCGTCGAGCCGTGACCGCCGCAATGGATCGTCTGATCCCGGACGTGGAAGGCCTGGGCGTGCCCCAGGCGGATCTGATCATCGAGGCGGTGCCGGAGAACCTGGAACTCAAGCAGCAGATCTTCAAGGACCTGGAAGCCCGGGCCAAGCCCGAGGCGGTGCTCGCCAGCAATACCTCCAGCATTCCGCTGGAAGAGATCGCCCAGGCGCTCACCGCGCCCGAGCGCCTGGTGGGCATCCACTTCTTCAACCCGGTGGCGAAGATGCAGCTGGTGGAAGTGGTGCTGGCCGAGAACACCAGCGAGGCCGTGCGCGACCGGGCCCAGGCCTTCTGCGGCGCCATCGGCCGCCTGCCCCTGCCGGTGAAGAGCGCGCCGGGTTTTCTGGTCAACCGGGTGCTCATGCCCTATCTGATGGAAGCGGTGACCCTGATCGACGAAGGTGTCGCGCCGGAATCCGTGGACGCCGCCGCCAAGCGCTTCGGCATGCCCATGGGGCCGGTAGAGCTGGCCGATACCGTGGGGCTGGATATCTGCCAGCACGTGGGCGAAATCCTCGCTCGGCACCTGGGCGGTGGCGAGCCGCCCAAGGCGCTCTCGCGCCATGTGGCGCGGGGCGAGCTGGGGCGCAAGAGCGGGCGCGGCTTCTATGAATGGCGCAAGGGCAAGCCGGTGAAGAACAAGACCGACGGCAGCCGCGCGGATCTGGACGAACTGGCCGACCGCATGGTCTATCGGCTGCTCAACGAGGCCGTGGCCTGTTTGCGCGAGGGTGTGGTGGACAATGCCGAGTTGCTGGATGGCGGCATGATCTTCGGCACCGGCTTCGCCCCCTTCCGTGGCGGCCCCATCAACCACCTGCGCGCCCGCAGCATCAAGTGCGCCCGTCACCGCCTGCAGGAGTTGCAGGAGCGCTATGGCGAGCGTTTCACCCCGGACGCGGGCTGGGAGAGCCTGGAGGAATAGCCCTCGCAGCCGCGCTGTAGCCGCGGGCGGAGTCGCGGACCCCGCTGCCACCGGAACCGAAGGTGGCCCGCAGGGTTCCGGATTCCCGCCCCTGCGGCTTCAGCCGGGCGCCTCAGGGCTCGGCCTTGCGGAGGACGGCCTGCAGTTCCGCGTTCAGCGGCGGAGCCAGGGGGCTTCGGCGACGCTGGAAAAGCGCTACCAGCTGCTCGTAATACCACAGCGTACCCTCGCGCCCGGCGCGGAAACGCTCGAATACGCCGGGGCCAATCTCGGTCAGATCCAGGTGGATGGACTGCAAGTTGTGCAGCTTATCGCAGCCCGCCACCAACAGGGTACGCTCCGGCGCCGCGTCCAGCTGAGCCAGGTACGCCCGCTTGCGGGTGTGCCATTCCGGCTTGTTCCCCCGGGCATCCGGCAGCCCGTCGGTGCAGCCCAGCACGACCTCGTACACCACTTCGCCGAAGGCACGCACCCGCGGCGTCCAATGCTCGCCGGCATCCTCCAGCACATCGTGCAGCAAGGCGGCGATCTGCTGGTCCTCGTCACCGCCGTAGCGGGCCACCAGCGCGGCCACGGCCACCGGATGGGTGATGTAGGGAACATCGGTCCCCTTGCGGGCCTGCCGCTCATGGGCTTCGGCGGCGACCGCCAGAGCCTGGGTGAAACGGGGCGTCATTCCCCTACCTCCAGATTCCGAGCGCTTTCAGCCCGCGCCCGCAGCCAGGCCGCCCAGTCCCCCTCCGGAACCGGTACCCAGTCCGCGGCGGCATCCCGGGCGAAATAGATCCAGGCCTCGCCGTAGGGCGTGGCCATCAACTGGCGATCGTAGAACTCCGGATAGCCTTCCAGACGGTCCAGCGCGGCGAAGACCGTGCGATCCACCGCGTAGACTTCACCGAGCACCCGGCCCTGACCGCCGCGCACCACGGCGGGATAGGGGCCGAGATCGTAGAGTTGGTAACCGGGGGCGCTGCGGCACGGGCCGAGCAGGGGCGAATCGCCCAGTACACTATGGTTGTACTCGCCGCGGCGCAGACTGCCGTAGACGAAAACGCGTTGACTCATTGCGGGCTCCTGAAGTCTTCAGAACCAGAGTCTAGCGCGTCGGAGCGACAGGGATTGTCGTGGACGTGCGCGAAAGCGCGTCCGCGTGGTCGCGAGCCAAGCCAGCGGAGGCGCGGCTCAAGCCTTCTGACGACCGTCCCGGTAGCGGGCCTCGTTGGCGGCGACACGGCGGGAGAGATCCAGGCCCCAGGCGCTGTAGGCGCCGGCGGCACAATTGCTCACCGCCGGGCTCCAGTTGTTGCGCCGGGCATGCACGGAACTCAGCCAGTGCTCCTCGGAGCCGCTGCGCCCTAGTTGCTCCGCCATGCCGTTCCAGCCGGCGGCCCAAAGATTGCACATCTGCGCCATCGCTTGGGCGTTGGCGGCGAGCACCTGCTGTGACCAGTAAAGATGAAACATGGACCCCTCCTCATGGTGCAGCCGCATAATCTATAAAGTCTATTTGTTTATCGGCCGATGCACCCAAAACTGCAGCATTACTCGCCGGCAAACTGTGATTTGCATCACACTTTTACTGGTTTTCGAGTCATATGTCGCAACATTTCGACACTGCAGCGCAGCATTCGCGGCCTTGCGGGAGGGGGGAGGTAGCCGACGAGGCGTGTCGAGACAGGACCGGCGCGGCGGTAAATCAATCGCGGACCGCGATGCTCACCGTATTGCGTCCGGCGTGCTTGGCGGCATAGAGCGCCTTGTCCGCCTCCAGCGCGACCTCCACCGCGTCGGGGCAATCGGGGAAGCTGGCAACGCCGGCGCTGAAACTGCAGGCGAACACACCTTCGCTGGAGAACTGGCGGATCTTGCCGAAGCTCTTGCGTACCTGGTCGACGATGGCGGCGGCGGTGGGGGCATCGGCGTCGGGGAGAATCACGGCAAACTCTTCGCCCCCGTAGCGGCCGATGTAATCGGTCTTGCGCAGGCGCTGTTGCAGCACCCGGGCGAGGGTCTTGATCACCCGATCCCCCACCGGGTGGCCGTGGGTGTCGTTCACGGACTTGAAGTGGTCGATGTCGATCATGGCGAAGGACAAGGTGCCGCCCCGCCGAGCCGCCCGGGCCACCTCGTTGTGCAGCTGCTCCTTGATGCTGGTGTGGTTGAGCAGCCCGGTGAGGTTGTCGGTGAGCATCAGTGAGCGCAGGATGCGGGCACGCTCGGCGCGGATGGCCACCGAGCGGATCAGGTGCGCCGGGCTGATGGGCTTGGTGAGGAAATCGTCACCGCCCAGGCTCATGGCGTCCAGCTGACGCTCCAATTGCGTTTCCGCCGACAGGAATACGATGGGAATGCTGGCGTAGCGCGGCACCTGGCGGATCACCGTGGCCAGTTCCGTGCCGCTGCAGCCCGGCATGTACATGTCCATCAGGATCAGGTCGGCGGCGGCCTCGTCCAGGACTTCCAGCACGCGGATGGAGTCGTTGACCACCGTGGTGTGCATGCCCGCGCGCTTGAGGATGGTGGAGTAGTAGATCGCCTGGGTGGAACTGTCCTCCACGATGACGATGTGAAAGGGATCCTTCTCCTGCTCGGTGGTCAGCTTGTCCAGCTGGTCCACCAGCTCGTGCACGTCCACGGGCTTGAGCACATAGGCGTCGGCACCGGCCCGCGCCGCCCGCAGCCGCGATTCGATATCGCCCCGCTCGGTAAGGAAGAGCAGCGGCAGATCCTCGCCACCCAGCTCGCGCACTCGCTGGGCGGCCTCGCTGAGGCTGAGCTCCTCCTCGGGGAGCAGCACGTCCATGACCACCGCCTCCGGGGTTTCCTCGGCCAGCAAGGCCAGCAGCTCATCCAGGGTGGCGGCGGTTTCTATGCTGTAGCCGAAGTGGGCGATCTGGTGCGAGAGTTCGTCGGCCAGGGTTTCCTCGGCTTCAAGGATCAGCACCCGCAGGCTGCGCCGGGCCTGGGCGCCTACGGCCTCGACCACCTCCGGGCGCGGTGCGCACGGAGTTTCCGCACTGAGCTTGACCAGGGCCTCCAGATAATCGCGCAGGATATCCTTGAACTCGCGGGTGAAAGTCTCCTCGCCCTCGGCCAAGGGCGCGAGCATCACGTCGATGATGCCGGCCAGATCGGCCACCTTGCGGTAGCCATGCTCGGCGGCGCTCTCGCTGAGCGCACAGGCCTGGCGTTGCAGTGCCCGCAGGGTCTCCAGCGACGCGGCCTCGTCCAGCCCCGCCCAACCGTCCTGGAGCTGGCGAACCGGCGCCAGCACCGGCGAGGCGACCGTGTCGACGTCGCCTATGATCATGGAACTTCCCGACATCGTTATTATTCGCTAGCTTCGGCGTAGTATTGTTGTGCTTCTCAGGGCGGCGGCCCTTTTATACAAAGAGTTAGTACACGATACGGCAAATTCGACGTGCGCGTCACCTCCGCCCCCCCAAGCTCAAGTTTTCCGCCATCCTGCCGTCACAGATTGCAACGGCGCCTGTTGCGCCAGGCGGGCCATGCCATGGAGAACCTACCATGATCGCTAGCTGGATAGCCCACATGAAGGCTGATTCCCCAGATACTGAGTTCCGTAGCGGGAACCGGCGCGAGTACGTGCAGATCATCCAGAAGGTCGCCGACCGGGCCGGTGGACTCGGTATAGAGGTGCTCGACATCGCCGCCGAAATCGACGAGGTGAGCGAGCGGGTCGCCAAGGAAGCCAAGCTCTTCGATGAACTGCGTGCCATCGCCCACGAGATGGGCCAGAGCAACAAGGTGGTGGACGAGGCCGCGCGGCGGGCGCGCCGGGCCGCCGCCGCCGCCAGCACCCATGTGGAGCGCTCCCGCAACACCATCAGCGCTTCCCTCTCGGACATCCACGCGCTCACCGACGATGTCACCGAGATCGAGTCCCAGCTGAGCGGCCTGAACGATGCCCTGCACGGGGTGGCCGATGTGGCCAAGGGCATAGGCATCATCGCCAAGCAGACCAATCTGCTCGCACTCAACGCCACCATCGAGGCGACCCGCGCCGGCGAAGTGGGCCGGGGCTTCGCGGTGGTGGCCGAGCACGTGAAGGAGCTGGCCAAGCAGACCGCCGACGCCACCGCCGAGATCCATGACATCCTGGAGGAACTCACCGCCCTGATCGATGACCTGATCCGCTCGGGTTCCGAGAGCACCGAACGCGCCCGTGAAGTGCAGGAAGGCACCCAGGCGATCCGCGAGGTGATGGAAACCGTCGGCAGCGCCATGGCCGATGTGGACACCGAGTCCAACCGTATCGGCCAGTCGGTGCACGACATCGACCGCTACTGCGGCGAGACCGTCAGCGGCCTCGAGGGCATGACCGAGGATGTGAAGGAAGCAACCATCGCCTTGCAGCAGGCCCGTGACCAGGCCACCCGCCTGCTCACTCACACCGAGGAGCTGATCCGCATCACCTGCGTCAAGGGCGTGGAGACGGTGGATACCCAGTACATCAACAGCGCACAGGAAGCGGCGTCGCGCATCTCGCAACTTTTCGAAGAGGCCCTGGAGAACGGCGACATCTCCGAGTCGGAACTGTTCGACCACAATTATCAGCCGATCCCCGGCACCAACCCGCAGCAGCACATGACACGCTTTACGGAATTCACCGATCGTGTCCTGCCCCAGGTGCAGGAATACTACGGCGAGCATTTCGAGAAGGTAACCGCCTGTGTGGCCATGGACGTCAATGGTTACCTGCCCACCCACATGAAGGTCAGCTCCAAGCCGCAGAGCGACGACCCGGCCTGGAACATGAAACACTGCCGCAACCGCCGCATCCTCACCGATCGTGTGGCCAAGGCGGCAGCGGCCAACACCCAGCCCTTCCTGCTGCAAACCTACCGCCCGCACATCGGTAACGGCGTGTATATGCTGCTCAAGGACTGCTCGTCACCCATCCACGTGCGCGGCCGCCACTGGGGCTGCCTGCGCGTGACCTATTTCGTCGAATAAGGCACTGCCCCGGAGAACTCCGCCATGGCACTGAAACTGGTACGCAGAAACGCCAAGACCGCGCCCGAGACGGACGGCGAAAATTACCACAAGGTCATCGAACAGGTGGCCCAACGCGCCGGCAAACTGGCCATAGAGGTCAACGATATTGCCGGCCATGTGGACGACGTGGACGGCCAGGTCAAGCGGGAAGTCACGCAGTTCGCCGAATTGGTGAGAATCGCCGAGCACCTGTCCGGCGCCAACAAGATCGTCGACGCCGCCGCGCGCAACGCCCAGCACGTGGCGGGCGCCGCCAATGCCGACATCGGGCGTTCAGAAGATACCATCCACCGCTCCCTGGAAGGCATTCAGCGCCTGACCGATTCCGTGGGCGGGGTGGAGAGCAAGCTCAAGGGCCTGTCGGAAGCCCTGCGCCGGGTCACCAAGGTGGCCAAGGGCATCGGCGCCATCGCCAAGCAGACCAACCTGCTGGCGCTCAACGCCACCATCGAGGCCGCCCGCGCGGGCGACGCCGGCCGGGGCTTCGCCAATGTGGCCGAGGAGATCAAGGCGCTGGCCGGGCAGACCTCGGACGCCACCGCGGACATAGACAACACCCTGAGCCGCCTGAGCGAACAGTCCCAGGGGCTGATGGAGACCGGCTCACGGGGCAGCGTCCGGGCGGCCCGCGTGCGCGAAGGCTCCCAGGCCATGCATGAGGTGATCCAGTCGGTGAGCCAGGCCATGCACGAGGTGGACCAGGAATCCAGCCGTATCGCCGAGGCGGTGCAGGCCATCGACCGTCATGCCGAGCGCACCGTGCAGGGCCTGCAAGAGATGTCCTCGGACGTCAAGCAGTCGTCCGAAAACCTGGGCAAGGCGCGCACCCGGGTCAACCAGCTGCTGGGGTTCACCGAGGAACTGGTGAGCATGACCGCCGTGGACGGCGTGGTCACCGAGGACACCCCGTTCATAGAGCTGGCCCAGGAGCGCGCGGCGCAGGTGGGGAAACTCTTCGAGGAGGCCATCGCCAGCGGCGAGATCAGCGAAGACGATCTGTTCGATCGGGAATATCGGGAGATCCCCGGCACCGACCCGCAGCAGGTTCGCACCCGGCATACGGATTTCTGCATACGGCATCTCACCGCCGTGTACGACGCCCTGCCGGAGGCCAATGCCAACATCGTTTCCGGCGGCGCCTGCGATGTGAACGGTTATCTGCCGGCGCTGATGAGCAAGTACTCTCAGCCCCAGCGGCCGGGCAATCCGGAATGGAACGCCGCCCATTGCCGCAACAAGCGGATCATGAACGACCGGGTGGGGCTCTCCGCCGGGCGCAATACCCAGCCGTTCTTGTTGCAGACCTACCGCCGCGCCATGGGCGGGGGCGATTACGTGCTGCTGAAGGATGCGTCCGCGCCGATTTATGTGCACGGGAAGCATTGGGGTGGATTCCGGGTGAACTACAAGGTCTGATGGGAGCGGATCGCGGCCCATGGCCGCGATTCCACGGCTCTCCGGAACCTCAACCCAGATTAAGCTGCAATCTTGCCGCCTCGGTCATACGCTCCGGCCCCCAGGCGGGCTCCCAGGTGAGCTCCACCTGGGCGAGCTTCACGCCCTCCACGCTCTCCGCGGCGCGCTTGACCATCATCGGCATGGAGCCTGCCACCGGGCAATTGGGGGTGGTGAGGGTCATGAGGATATCCACGTAACCGTCCGCGTCGGCGTCCACCTGATAGATCAGGCCCAGCTCGTAGACATCCACCGGCAACTCCGGGTCGTAGACGGTGCGCAGGGCGGCGATGACCCCCGCCCGCAGCGACGCGGCCCGCCCACTCATTCCGTGGTGGCCTCACCCTGGCCCGCCAACGCGGCCTGGAACGCCTGCCAAGGCAGATTGGCGCACTTGATGCGCGCCGGATAGGCCCGTACCCCGGCGAGCACCAACAAGGGATCGTCCTCGCCGTCGGGCGAGGAAACCACCTGTTGCCCGGCCAGCAGCGCGCGAAACCGCGCCAGCACGCCTTCGGCCTCGCTCAGGGGCCGCCCCTTGAGGGCTTCGCTCATGATGGACGCCGAGGCCGTGGCGATGGCGCACCCCTCGCCATCGAAGGCCACCTCCACCAGCCGGCCGCCTTCCACACGCAGGAACAGCTCCAGCTCATCGCCGCAGAGCGGGTTATGGGCGTGCACCCGGTGGGTGGGCTCGGCCAGACGCCCCTGGTTGCGGGGCTCGCGGTTATGGGCGAGCACCACCGCCTGGTACAGGGAACCGGGCCGACTCATGCGCCGAACAATTCCCGCACCTTCTCGATGGCGGCGACCAGCACATCCACCTCCTCGCGGGTGTTGTACAGGCCGAAGGAGGCTCGAGCCGTGGCCGGCACCGCGTAGCGGCGCATCACGGGTTCCGCGCAATGGTGCCCGGCCCGCACCGCCACGCCCTGCTCGTCCAGCAGCGTGCCGATGTCATGGGGGTGCGCCCCGTCCATCACGAAGGAGATCACGCCCGCCTTGTTGGGCGCGGTGCCGATGATGCGCAGGCCGGGAATCGCGGACAGGCGCTCGGTGGCGTAGTCCAGCAGTTCCTGCTCATAGGCGGCGATGGCCTCCAGGCCCACTTCGCTGAGGTAATCCACCGCGGCGCCCAGGGCGATCACCCCGGCGATGTTCGGCGTGCCGGCCTCGAAGCGATTCGGCGGATCGGCGTAGATGGTCTTCTCGAAGGAGACCGTCTTGATCATGTCGCCGCCGCCCTGATAGGGGCGCATGGCCTTCAACAGATCGTACTTGCCGTAGAGCACGCCCACGCCGGTGGGGCCGTAGAGCTTGTGGGCGGAGAAGGCGTAAAAATCGGCCCCCAGCGCCTGCACGTCCACCGGCATGTGAGGCACGGCCTGGGCGCCGTCCAGCAGCACGGGGATACCCTTTGCGTGTGCCTGGCGGATCATCTCGGCCACCGGGTTCACCGTCCCGAGGGCGTTGGAGACATGCACCACGCTGAGCAGCCGGGTGCGCTCACCGAGCAGCTCGGCGAAGGCGTCCAGGTCGATCTCGCCCGCCTCGCTGATGGGGATGACCTTCAGCACCGCCCCGGTCTCCTCGCACAGCAGCTGCCAGGGGACGATGTTGGAGTGGTGCTCCATGGCGCTGACCAGGATCTCGTCCCCGGCGCGCAGGCGTGGGCGCACATAGCTGTGGGCCACCAGATTGATGCTCTCGGTGGTGCCGCGGGTGAAGACGATCTCCTTGTCCGAGGCCGCGTTGAGGAAACGCTGCACCTTGCCGCGGGCCGCCTCGTACTCGGTGGTGGAGGTCTGCGACAGGTAATGCACGCCACGGTGGATATTGGCGTAGTACTCCCGATAACAGCGACGCTCGGCCTCGATCACCGCCTCCGGCTTCTGGGCACTGGCACCGTTGTCCAGATACACCAGGGGGCGACCGTGCACGGTCTGGGACAGGATCGGGAAATCCTCGCGCAGCCGGGCCACATCCAGTCTTCCGGGCAAGCCCAGCTGTGCTTTCAGGTTGCTCATGGCATCTCCTCGCCGAGCACGTCGCCGGGCAGTTTCCGCCGCAGCAGGCTCAGCGCGTAGCGGCGCAGGGGCTCCAGGCGGATGGCTTCCAGCAACTCGGCGGCGAAGGCGTAAATGAGCAGAGCACGGGCATCCTCCGCGGCAATGCCCCGGGCGCGCATGTAGAACAGCGCCTCGGTGTCCAGCTCGCCGGTGGTGGAGCCGTGGGAGCACTTCACGTCGTCGTTGTAGATTTCCAGGCGCGGGTTGGAATGGGCCAGGGCACGACGGGTGAGCAGCAGATTGCGATTCTGCTGCGCGGCGTCGGTCTTCACCGCACCCTCGGACACTTTCACCAACCCGTCGAAGACGGACTCGGACTTGCCGTCCAGCACGCCCTTGAACATCTGCGCGCTGGTGCAATGGGGCTTGCGGTGCTCCATCCAGCTGTGGAAGTCGCTGAACTGGCCGTCGGAGAGCAGGTACAAGCCGTTGAGCTCGGCATGCCCCCCTTCGCCGTTCAAGCGGGCGTACAGATCGGCCCGGGCGCGGTGGGCGCCGCTGCTCAGGCTCTGCACGCTGACCCGGGCATCCCGGGCGATATCGGCGGTGAGCACGGCCATCTGGTCGGCGGCCGCGCCTTCCTCCTGAAGGCGGTAATATTCGATGCGGGCGTTATCCGCGGCCACCAGCTCGCTCACCGGACAGCTCAGGCTATCGGCGCCGCCATCCAGGTGCTGCTCGATGACCGTGAGCTCCGCGCCCTGCTCCGCCTGCACCAGCACCCGGGGAAAGGCGGTGGCGCCGGCTTCGCTGGTGATGAACTGCAGCAACACGGGCTTGCCGAGCTGCACATTGGCCGCCACCCGCAGCCAGGCGCCATCGGTGAAGAAGGCGGTATTCAAGGCGGCGAAGGGGTGCTCGTGTTCCACACCGCGCGCGGCCAGGTCCGCTTCCAGCTCGTGGGCCTCCCAGTTCGCGGCCAGCGAGCCCAGGCGTACGCCCTCGGGCAGCTCTCCCACGTCGGAGGCGGCCGCCTGAAAACGGCCATTGACGAAGACCAGGCGATGGCAATCGCCCAGTTGCGCGGCGGCGGCCAGGGCCGCGTCGGCGCCACCCTCGGCGCTGGCGGGCTGAAAGCCGCGATCGATCAGGGGCTGGGCATTGAAGTTGCGCCAGGCCTCGCGACGCTTATCCGGGTAACCCTGCTGTTCGAAGGCGGCAATGGCGGCCCGGCGGCGCTCCTTCAACCAGTGCGGGCCGGGGGCTTCGAAGCCTTGGATGAACAGGCTCTTGTGTTCGACAACGGCTGCTTGCATTACGCCTCCCTCAGGCCGCCTGCTCTTCGAACAGGGCGTAGCCGGAGCGCTCCAGCTCCTCGGCCAGCTCCTTGCCGCCGGATTTGACGATACGACCGTTCACCAATACGTGGACGTGATCGGGTTCGATATAGTTCAGCAGGCGCTGGTAATGGGTGATCAGCAGGAAGCTGCGGGCCGGATCCCGCAGGGTGTTGACCCCTTCCGAGACGGTCTTCAGCGCGTCTATGTCCAGCCCCGAGTCGATCTCGTCGAGGATGGCCAGGCACGGCTCCAGCACCGCCATCTGGAAGATCTCGTTGCGCTTCTTCTCGCCGCCGGAGAAGCCTTCGTTGACCGGGCGGTTGAGCAGGCCCTCGTCCATCTGCAGCAGCTTCATGCGCTCGCGGATGAGCTTGAGGAAGCTCATCGCATCCAGCTCGTCCTCGCCCTTGTACTTGCGCACGGCGTTGAGCGCGGCCTTGAGAAAATAGGTATTGGATACGCCGGGAATCTCCACCGGGTACTGGAAGCCCAGAAACACGCCCTCGCAGGCCCGCTGCTCCGGCTCCAGCTCCAGCAGGTCCTGGCCCCGGTAGAGCACCTGACCGGCGGTGACCTCGTAGCCCTCGTGGCCGGCGAGCACCTTGGAGAGCGTGCTCTTGCCCGAGCCGTTGGGGCCCATGATGGCGTGCACCTCGCCGTCGTTGATGGTCAGGTCCATGCCCTTGAGGATCTCGGTGCCGTTCACCGAGACGTGTAGATCTTTCACTTCCAGAAGCGCCATGGGGTCTCCTACGCTGAATGTGTGGTCACGGCGCGCGGCGCCCGGGGCGCCGGCGCGGGGGTGTTGCTAGGGCCGGCCTCAGCCGACGCTGTCTTCCAGAGTCACTTCCAGCAGCGCCTGGGCTTCCACCGCGAACTCCATGGGCAGGTGGCGGAACACGTCCTTGCAGAAACCGTTGACGATCAGGCTGACGGCGTCCTCCTCGCTGAGGCCGCGCTGCTTGCAATAGAAGATCTGGTCATCGCTGATCTTCGAGGTGGTGGCCTCGTGCTCGATCTGCGCGCTGGGGTTCTGGATGTCCATGTAGGGGAAGGTGTGTGCGCCGCACTCATCGCCCATCAGCATGGAATCGCACTGGGAGTAGTTCCGCGCCCCTTCCGCCGTGGGCAGGATGCGCACCAGCCCGCGGTAGTTCTGCTGGCCGCGGCCGGCGGAGATGCCCTTGGAGATAATGGTGGAGCTGGTGTTCTTGCCGATGTGAATCATCTTGGTGCCGGTATCGGCCTGCTGCGCGGCGCGGCTCACCGCCACCGAGTAGAACTCGCCCACCGATCCCTCGCCGCGCAGCACGCAGCTGGGATACTTCCAGGTGATCGCCGAACCGGTCTCCACCTGGGTCCAGGAGACCTTGGAGTTCTTGCCCTTGCACAGGCCGCGCTTGGTGACGAAGTTGTAGATGCCGCCACGGCCTTCCTCGTCCCCCGGGTACCAGTTCTGTACCGTGGAGTACTTGATCTCGGCATTATCCAGCGCGACCAGCTCCACCACCGCCGCGTGCAGCTGGTTCTGGTCCCGCATGGGCGCGGTGCAGCCTTCCAGGTAGGAGACGTAGGCGTCGTCCTCGCAGATGATCAGGGTGCGCTCGAACTGGCCGGTGTTCTCCGCGTTCATGCGGAAATACGTGGACAGCTCCATGGGGCAGCGCACGCCCTTGGGGATGAAGACGAAGGAGCCATCGGAGAACACCGCCGAATTCAGCGCGGCGAAGTAGTTGTCGCCCGGGGGCACTACCGACCCCAGGTATTTACGCACCAGCTCCGGGTGCTCCCGGGCCGCTTCGGAGAAGGAGCTGAAGATGATGCCCTGCTCCGCGAGCTTGCCCTTGTAGCTGGTGACCACCGATACGGAATCGAACACCGCATCCACGGCGACACCCGCCAGCTGCTCGCGCTCGTGCAGCGGCACACCCAGCTTCTCGTACGTTTCCAGCAGTTTCGGGTCCACCTCGTCCAGGCTCTTGGGACGGTCGGCATCCGACTTGGGGGCCGCGAAATACGAGATCGCCTGATAGTCGATCTTCGGGTAACGAACGTTAGCCCATTCCGGCTCTTCCATCTCCAGCCACCGGCGGTAAGCCGCCAGGCGCCACTCCAGTAACCACTCGGGCTCTTCCTTCTTGGCCGAGATGAATCGGATCACGCCCTCGTCCAGGCCGGGCGGTGCCGTTTCCTGCTCGATATCGGTGACGAAGCCGTATTCGTAGCCCTCTTGGGCAAGTTTTTCGTCCAGCGTCTTGGTGCTGCTTGACATAAAGCTGCTCCGCCTAGCTCAGATTGGCCAGGGATACGTAGATTTCATCCAGACCACCGGAACCCCCTTCGGGCAGCGGCCGGGTCATGTCCTTCAAGCTGATCGCATCCAGCGCCCGGTGCACCACGCGATTGATGTGGTTCCAGTTGCTGCTGATCACGCAGCTGCTCAGATACTGACAGCCCAGCGCCTCATCGGCGCAATCGGTTAGCGCAATGGGCCCTTCCATGGCGGTGACGATCTGCGCCAGGGTGATCTCCTCGGCCGGTCGCGCCAGACCGTAGCCGCCCTTGGCGCCGCGCGCCGATACCAGCATCCCGGACCTGGCGAGCAGCTTGAGGATCTTGCTCACCGCCGGTTGCGGCAGCCCGCGCTGCGAGGCCAGGACGCCGGCGCTGTAGAGCTTGTCCGGTTCCATGGCCATCAGGCTGAGCAGCACGATGGCGTAATCGGTCTCGCGGTTGATGCGGATCATGGCGGGTATTTTAACGCAATCCGTACTGAATTAGTACGGTATGTGAAGAGGCGGCATTCCGGACGGGAAATCACGGCCATGAGCCACTCCTGCGGGGAGCGCGGGCCACCCTGGGCGCGGCTCATGGTCGCGATTGCAGCCTCTGGTCCGGGCAGGGAGCCTCCGGCGATTCAAGCTGAATCACCGAATGGCGCACCGCGTAACGCTCGGCGAGGGTGCGCTTGATACGCCCCAGCAGGCCCCGACTGGACGCGCCGCTGTGCAGGCGCACATGCAGGGTCAGCAAGGCCTGCCCCCCATTCAGCGACCAGGCATGCACATGGTGCACATCGGCGATTTCGGCGTGGACGGCCTCCAGATCGGCGCGCAGAACGTTCACGTCCAGCCCTTCCGGCGTGCCTTCCAGCAGGATATGGGTGGACTGCTTCACCAGCGACCAGGCGCTGCGCAGGATGAGCACCGCCACGAATACCGACAGGATCGGGTCTATGGGCATCCAGCCGGTCCAGAGAATGACCAGCGCAGCGATGATGGCACCCACCGAGCCCAGCAGGTCTCCCAGAACATGCAGGGCCGCGCCGCGCAGATTGAGGTTGTCGCCGCCGCCCCGGTGCAGCACGTATAAGGCCACCAGGTTGACCAGCAGCCCCAGTATCGCCACCGCCAGCATCGGCCAGCCCATGACCGGCACGGGGGCCAGCAGGCGCGCCACGGCCTCGATCATGATCCAGACGGTAAGGCCCATGAGCATCAAGCCGTTGACCCAGGCGGCCAGCACTTCGAAGCGACGATAACCGAAGCTGCGCTGAGGGTCGGCGCCGCGCCGACCGACCAGAAACCCCAACCAGGCGAGAGCCAGCGCCAGGGTATCGGTGAGCATGTGGCCGGCGTCCGCGATCAGCGCCAGGGAACCGGAGAGCCAGCCGCCCAGCGCCTCCACCAGCATGAAGCCGCCGGTAAGCAGCATGACCCGGAAGAGGCGCTGCTCGTGGGCGAGCCCCTCGCCCGGACCGTGATGATGATGCCTGTGCGCCATGCCGGCCGCCTCCCCAGCGCTGATCCCTTGCGCCGCCGGGGTCAGCGGCGACGCTGCTCAGGGCGCTGTCAGATAAAGATCCACCCGACGGCTGGCCTGGGGATCGAAGAGGCCCGGCGTCACCGCGCCCCGTCCTTCCACCTCCAGCCGCCGGGAATCCAGCCCCTGCTCCCGAAGCAATTCGGCCACTGTCCCGGCACGCTGTTCGGACAGGTACTGATTATAAATCGGATCCCCTCGGGTGTCCGTCCAGCCCACCAGGCGCACCTTCACCGCCGGGTGCGCGCGCAGCACGCCCGATAGACGGGCAAGCACGCGAGCCTGGTCGTCGGCAAGCGTGGCGCTGTCGGAGCCAAAGCTGATCGGTTCGATGAAATCCAGATACAGGCTGCCATCGGCCTGGGGCCATAAGGTCAGCCCCACATCGGCCAGCTGCTCGCGCACCGTGCGGCGAATCTGGGCCAGGGGGTCGTCAGGCACAACGCCCCGCCCATCAGCGCCAGCTTTCGCAGAAAGCTCGGCGCGCGCGGCGGAAACCGGCTCGAAGCGGCCGCCCTGCTGCTGCTGTTCCTGCGTGGTGCTGGCGACGGCGCCCGGATCGGGACGGGTGGTGGTGCCCGGGTCGGGACGGATGGGGCGATCGTAGGGGGGCTCCGCGGCAACCGCGGACGCGGCGGGCGGTGGCGCCTGCACGGTGAGCGGTTGCGCCATTTGCCGTGACGGCGCGCCAGGGGCCTCCGGTGGTGGCGGCAGAAAATCGCCGGACCAGCGGGTACGGGCAAGCGCCCACTCCCCGCGTAGCCAGCTCTCGGCGCGGTCCAGCCCCGGCGACCAGGGGCCGGGCACAGAACGCATCACGAGCAGCGCGGCGAGAATCAGCGCCAGCGCGCCCAGCACCGCCACCAGGGCGGCGCCGGCGCGCCGGGCCGCCACGGTACGCCCGGGCGCCGGGGCCTGCTCGGGGTTCAGACTTGTCGCCGGATCCCCATGCACGGTTCCACGGCCGGCACGCGCCCGCGCCTCGAACGGCCACGGGCCGGATTCTTCCTGCTCCGGCATGCCCCGCCGGGCCTTGTGGGCGGGCACCTTGGTGGTGGCGATACGGGCCAGGGGCACGGCACGGGGCGTGGGCGGCGCCCCTGTCGCCGGGGCCTGCCGATGCTCCCTCTCGGCCGGCGGGCTGGGTTCGGTATCGTCCGTCGTCGCCGACGCCCCTTCCGGAAGCGGATCCTGCTCGGGCGGTGACTCGCCCGAGGGTTCGCAGGGCAAGGGCTCGCCAAGATCCGGCCCGCCGGCGCCGGGGGGCGATGTCAGGCCGAGGGGTTCAGGCCGATCTTTTTTTTTTGATTCCTCGTCGCTGATCAGCGGCGGGTCCAGATCGGCGGGATCGAAACGGAACTCGGCTTCCTCACCCCGAGCCGGCACGCGCCGCCCGCGCGTGTCCGCTTCCTCGTCCCAGGGAGTGAGCATTTCCTCTCGCAGATCGTCAATCACGGCCTCGAGATCGGCGCCATCCAAGCGGTGCTTTTCTCCCACGAAACCATGCAACAGCAAGCGGCTGCAGACCTGATTAATGCGCCGTGGCACACCCTGGCTGAAGGCATGCACCCCCTCGTAGAGCTCATCCGCGAAGGCCGGATCGCCTTGCCAGCCCACCCGTTTGAGCCGGTACTGGATATAGGCGCGGCACTCGCGCAGGTTCAGGGGCTCCAGATGGCAGGCGGCGATCAGGCGCTGGTGCAGCTGCTCCAGGGCCTTGCTGCGCACCACCGCGCGCAACTCCGCCTGCCCCACCAAGAAGACCTGCAACAAGGGTTGGCCCTGATGGACCAGATTGGTCAGCAGGCGCAGCTCTTCCAGCGCGCCCGCCGATACATCCTGGGCTTCGTCGACGATCAACACCGCCCGGCGCCCGGCTTGCGCCTCCTCGCGCAGGAACATCTCCAGGCGGCGCAGCAGCGTGGCCTTGTCCGCCCCTTCCGCATCCAGCCCGAAGGAAAAGGCCACCAGGCGCAGCAGTTCACCCGCTTCCACCTGGGTGCTGACGAGTCGGGCGATGGATACCCCGGCGCCCTTCAGGCTGGCCAGCAGGTCATCGATCAGGGTGGTTTTCCCCGTGCCCGGGCGCCCCGTGATCATCACGAAGCCCTCGGCGCGGCGCACCCCGTATTCCAGATAGGCCTTGGCCCGGGCATAGCTGCGGTGCCGAAAGGAAAAACGGTGATCCGGCGTCAACCGGAACGGCTCCGCGCTCAATCCGTAGAATGCTTCGTACATAAGGATCCCGTTAACGATAGCCCGCTTACGGGCCGTGCCCCCTCAAGGCCGCGCGGCTAGCGTCCAAGGCGCGGTGTCGGTGGGGAACTGATGGCAACGGAGCGGAAAATCAACGGCCGCGAGCCCGTGGGCCGCCGACGACGTGTATCGCTGACACGCTCTTGACCGCGCATCGGCCGGCAATACCTACACGCCGGAAACGCACTTGCCCGCAAGCGTCTGAGGATGCGTGTTCTCACCTATTCGCATACCCCTGATCGCCCCCATAGAGTTCGGCATCGCTCTCAAGCGGTGCACCTGTGCCAGGCCTTCGGCCTGCGCGTGGCTTGCCCGAAGAGCGCCGCGCCGCGAACGCAAGGTGCGCCCCAATGGAAGAGTCCGCCTTTCGACACGATCAATGGCTGGCCGCGCTTTGCGGCTTTCTCCTGGTGGTCGCTCTGGTGCGTCACTATGCCCCGCGTACCGCCTTGCCGGCGGAATCCTGGATGCTGCTGGTAGGGGTCGGCTACGGTCTGCTGGAGCCCCTGGCGGTGCAACTGCCGACCATTCGCCTGAACCCGGAGATCGTGGTGAGCGTGCTGCTGCCGGTGCTGGTCTTCGGCAGCGGCCGCAGACTGCCCGTCACACTGCTGCTGCGCTCCGCCGGCCCGATAGCGCTGCTGGTACTGCTGGGCACGCCCTTGAGCATGCTCCTGATCGGCCTGCCCGCCGCGTTTCTGCTGGACATACCCGCCATCCACGGCTTGTTGTTCGGCGCGGCGGTGGCCGCGACCGACCCCGCTTCGGTGGCCCACGTGCTGAATCGCTTTCCCATCCCCGAGCAACTGCGCCTGATCCTCCACGGCGAATCCTTATTCAACGACGCCCTGACCATCGTCGCCTTCACCGCCCTGGCGGCCACGGCCATCGGCGCCGCCGGCCTGTCGTTCAGCGCCATGGCCATTGGCGCCACCCGCAGCGTCCTGCTGGCCATTCCGGCGGGGCTGCTACTGGGCTGGCTGGGTGGGCTGCTGGTACGGCGCTGGCGCGAACAAAACCGCGTGCCCGGCCTGACCCTGACGCTCACCCTGCCCTTCACCGGCTTTTTGCTCAGCGAGCGCCTGCTGCACGCCTCGGGCGTCATCACGGTACTGTGCGCCGCCCTGGCGTTCAGCCATGCCCGACACGGCCCACGCTCGAGCGGACCGGAGCTTTACGATGAACTGTGGAATTTCCTCGCCAGCCTGGCCGCCAGCTCGCTCTACTTTGCCCTGGGGGCGGCGATTGCGGCACAGGACATCGCTTTTGACTGGGTATTCGTCAGCGTCATCGCGCTGCTTCTGGTCAGCCGCGCGCTGCTGGTCTACGGCGCCGGGCCGTTGCTGCGCGCCCAGGGACGCGCCCTGCCCCGGTCCTGGCGGCACGTGATCATGCTCGGCGGCCTACGCGGCGCGGTGCCCGCGGCGCTGGTACTGATGACACCGGCGGACTACCTCTATCGCCAGCAACTGCTCGCCATGGTCTTCGCCCTCGTCGCCTATACCGTCATCGTCCACCCGCTGATGCTGCAGCGGTATCTGGGGCGAGGCGCCATCGATGCCCCCGTGTCGCCCCCGGACCACGACATTCGCGAAACCGACACCGGCCTGCCGCCGGCGCTTGCGCGCCTGGTGGCGGCCAGCGCCTGGGACCTGGCCGCCGTGGCTGGCCTCATCGCAGGCCTTGTGTTCCTGGTGCTTGAAATGAGCCTTGCACCGGTACTGCTGGACGCCAGTCCCTGGGCGCCCCTGCGAATGATCGCCGCCATCGGCCTGGGCCCCGAGGTCCTGCCCCCACCGGCCGGCTTCGGCGGCAGCATCGCGCTGGTCGCGCTGCTCATCCACTTCACCTTGTCGCTGAGCTACGCCTGGCTGCTGGCCCCCTTCATCGAGAACCGGAGACTGGCCGCGAGCACCCTGCTCGGCGCCGTGTTCGGGCTGGGCCTGTATCTGGTCAATTTCTACCTGTTCACGCATCTTTTTCCGTGGTTCGAGATGGCGCGCACCGGGCTGACGATCTTCGCCCATCTGGTGTTCGGCGCGGTATTGGGGGGCAGCTATCGGCTGATGCGACGCGGTGCCCCGGAAAGCAGCGAAGCGGGACACCGAGGCAGGCAGGAAAACGGATCAGGAAACAGGCAGGAGGGCTTCGCGCACAGAAAAAGCGGGCCGGGTCGTTAACGCCCCAATGGCCCGCTTTCTTGATTTTTGGTCGGGGTGAGAGGATTCGAACCTCCGACCACCTGCACCCCATGCAGGTGCGCTACCAGGCTGCGCTACACCCCGAAAGGAGGCGGTATGGTACATCAAAGCCGCCGTAGCGCAAAGGCCGTTGCTAGCGTTTCAGCAGGGCCAGCAGGTCTTCCAGCTCGGCGCGCATCTGCCGCACCACCTGCTGGCTCTGCTGCTGGTCTTCCCTGGCCCCTTCGCCGGTGAGGCGCTGGCGCGCGCCCCCGATGGTGAACCCTTCCTCGTAGAGCAGCGCCCGGATCTGCCGGATCAGCATCACATCGTGGCGTTGATAGTAGCGCCGGTTCCCGCGCCGCTTCACCGGCTTGAGCTGGGGAAACTCCTGCTCCCAGTAGCGCAGCACATGGGGCTTGACCGAGCACAGCTCGCTCACCTCACCGATGGTGAAATACCGCTTGGCCGGTATCGGCGGGAACTCGTTGTTATTCGACGTCTCCAGCATATGCTTCCACCCGCGCCTTGAGCTTCTGGCCAGGGCGGAAGGTCACCACGCGCCGGGCGGAGATGGGGATCTCCTCGCCGGTCTTGGGGTTCCGCCCGGGACGTTCATTCTTGTCTCGAAGGTCGAAGTTGCCGAAGCCGGAAAGCTTGACCGGAGTGCCACCTTCCAGGGCACTGCGGATTTCCTCGAAAAAAGCCTCCACCAGGTCCTTGGCTTCACGCTTGTTCAGTCCGACTTCTTCAAACAGCCTCTCGGCCATTGCCGCCTTGGTCAGCGCCATTGTCTTTGTTACTCCCGTAGACTCGCACCGAGATCTCGACCCAGACGCTCCACCACGCGGCCGATCAATCGATCCACGTCCTGGTCGGTCAGAGTGCGCGAATAATCCTGTAATATCAAGCCTATGGCGACGCTCTTGTGGGCCTCGGGCACGCCCTTGCCCTGGTACACATCGAACAACACCAGGTCCCGCAATACGTCCCCCGCCACCTCGCGCACCAGGGCGGTAATGGCACCACCGCTGACCCGATCACTGACCAGCAGGGCCAGATCCCGGCGAATGGAGGGGTATTTGGACAATTCACTGAAGCCGGGCACGCGCGCTTCCTGCAACGCCGCAAGCTCCAGCTCGAACAGATAACAGGCGCCGTCCACATCCAGGGCACGAGCCTGTTGCGGGTGCAGCGCGCCCAGCCAACCCACCGGCTGGTCGTCGCAGTAGATGCGCGCGCTCTGGCCCGGATGCAGCGCCGGATGTGTCTCGGCGACGAAGCGATACGCATCCGCCGCGCCGCTCAGAGCGAGCAGATGTTCCACGTCGGCCTTGGCGTCGAAGAAATCCACCGGGCGCGGCTCGCCGGCCCATTGCTCCGGCAGCGCCGTGCCGACCACCAGACCCGCGAGCATGGGGGTCTGTTCCAGTTCGTCCAGTGCGCCGCGAAAACGCAGCCCGCTCTCGAACAGGCGCACCCGCGACTGCTGGCGCGCCTGGTTATACACGGCGGCCTTGACCAGCCCCGGCCAGAGGCTGGTGCGCATCACCGACAGATCGGCGGAGATGGGGTTGGCGAGCGCCAGCGGCTCCTGCTCCGGGTCCAGCGCCTGCTGCAGTTCCCGGTCCACGAAGCTGTAGGTGATCGCTTCCTGGTAGCCCCGATCCACCAAGGCGGTACGCAGACGGCGCAGACTCAGCCGCGCTTCGCTGCGCTCACCCATGCGCGCACTCTGCGCCGCGCTGCGAGCGGGGATACGTTCGTAGCCCCATACCCGTGCGAGCTCCTCGATCAGGTCTTCCTCGATGCCGATATCGAAGCGATAGGGCGGCACGGTCACGTCCCAGTCCTCGCCCACGGCATTCAGGCTCATGCCCAAGGCGCCCAGGATGGCTTCCACGGCCTGCTCGGGTATGTTCAGCCCCAGCAGCTGGGCGATACGCGCACGGCGCAGCCGCACCCGTCGCTCCCGGGGCAGGTGCTCATCGGCGGCCTGCTCGATCACCGGGCCGGGCTTGCCGCCGGCGATCTCCAGCAGCAGCGCCGTGGCCCGCTCGATGGCTCGGCGCTGGATATGCGGGTCCACACCGCGCTCGAAGCGGTGGGAGGAATCGGTGTGCAGCCCATAGGCCCGGGCGCGGCCGGCGATGGCCGCGGGAGCGAAGAAGGCGCTCTCGAAGAAGATGTCGCGGGTATCGTCGGTGACACCGCTGCCCTCCCCACCCATCACGCCCGCCAGGGCCAGGGGGCGGGCGTCGTCGGCGATCAGCAGGGTCTGCTCATCGGGCTTGATGGTCTCGCCGTTGAGCAGTTCCAGCTCATCGCCCGGCTGGGCCATGCGGACCACGATCCCGCCCTGCAGCCGCGCCAGATCGAAGGCGTGCATGGGCTGGCCCAGTTCCAGCATCACGTAGTTGGTGATGTCCACTACCGGGCCGAGGCTGCGAATACCGGCGCGGCGCAGGCGCTCCTGCAGCCAGATGGGGCTGGGGGCGGTCACATCCACCCCGCGCACCACCCGCCCCAGATAGCGCGGACAGGCCTCCGGGGCGTCCACGCGCAGCGGGAAACGGTCTTCGATCACCGCCTCGATCTCGGCGGCCGGGGCCTCGGCGACGCGCCGCCCGCCCAGGGCGGTGACTTCCCGGGCGAGCCCGATCATGCCCAGGCAGTCGCTGCGGTTGGGGGTCAGGTCCACCTCGACGATCTGATCGTCCAGACCCAGGTACTCGCGCAGATCGGCGCCCACCGGGGCATCGCCGGGAAGCTCCATGAGCCCCGCATGATCTTCGCTCAAGCCCAGTTCCCGGGCGGAGCTCAGCATGCCGAAGGATTCCACCCCCCGCAGCTTGGCCTTGCGGATCTTCATGCCGCCGGGCAGCTCACCGCCGACGGTGGCGAGCGGCACCTTCAGGCCAACACGGGCGTTGGACGCCCCGCAGACGATCTGCAGCTCCTCGGCCCCGGTGCTGACCCTGCAGACCTGCAGCTTGTCGGCATCCGGATGCGGGCCGCATTCCACAATCTCGGCCACCACCACGCCATGAAACGGCGGCGCGGCGGGTTCCAAGGCGTCCACTTCCAGTCCGGCCATGGTGAGCTTGTCCGCCAATTCCCGGGCTTCGCCGGGATATTTCACCCACTCACGCAACCATTGATCGCTGATTCTCATCGACTTCCTCTCTTCCCGGCGGCCTAGCGGAACTGGCGCAGGAAGCGCAGATCGTTTTCGAAGAACAGGCGCAGATCATTGACGCCGTAGCGAAGCATCGCCAGGCGCTCCACGCCCATACCGAAGGCGTAGCCACTGTAGCGTTCGGCGTCGATGTCCACGTGGCCGAACACCGCCGGGTGCACCATGCCGCTGCCCAGCACCTCCAGCCAGCCGCTGCCCTTGCACACCCGGCAGCCGTCGCCGCCGCAGATCACGCATTCGATGTCCACTTCCGCCGAGGGTTCGGTGAAGGGGAAATAGGAGGGGCGGAACCGTACCGCCAGATCCTTTTCGAAGAAAGCGCGCAGGAAATCATGCAGCACGCCCTTGAGGTCGGCGAAGCTGATGCCCTCGTCCACCAGCAAGCCTTCCACCTGGTGGAACATGGGGGTGTGGGTGACGTCGGAGTCGCAGCGGTACACGCGCCCCGGGGCGATCACCCGCACCGGCGCGCCACCGGTGGCTTTCATGGTGCGCACCTGCACCGGCGAGGTGTGGGTGCGCAGCAGCCGGTGGGCATCGAAATAGAAAGTGTCGTGCATGGCCCGGGCCGGGTGATGGGCCGGGATATTGAGGGCCTCGAAGTTGTGGTAGTCGTCCTCGACCTCGGGGCCTTCGACCACGTCGAAGCCCAGTTGCACGAACAGATCCTCGATCCGCTCCAGGGTGCGGGTTACCGGATGCAGGCCGCCGGGGCGCTCACCGCGACCGGGCAGGGTCACGTCCACGCGCTCGGCCTTCAGGGCCTGCTCCAGGGCGGCGCCCTCCAGGGCCTGCTTGCGCACCTCCAGCTTTTCCTGCAGGGCACGCTTGGCTTCGTTGATAGCCTGGCCGGCCGCCGGGCGCTCCTCGGGGGAGAGCTTGCCCAGCGCCTTGAGCTGATCGGTCAGACGGCCCTTCTTGCCCAGATAGGCGACCCGGATATCATCGAGTTCCTTGAGGCTGACGGCGTCGGCCAGGGCCTGTTCGGCCTGGGCGAGGAGTTGCGTCAGCGCGGAGCGGTCCTGCGTTGTCATGTGCGTCGCATCAACCTTTGGCTGGCAATAAAAAAGGGGAAGGCGCGGCCGCTCCCTCCCCTTCCAGGACCCGAGGGCGGAGCGCCCCGGGCCGCGTGCGCGGCGGAAACCCTTAGGCGAGGCTCGCCTTGGCCTTCTCGGCCAGCACCGCGAAAGCCGCCTTGTCGTGCACGGCCAGATCGGCCAGCACCTTGCGGTCCACTTCCACGGCGGCCTTCTGCAGGCCGTTGATCATGCGGCTGTAGGACAGACCGTTCTCGCGGGCGCCGGCGTTGATGCGGGCGATCCACAGGGCACGGAACTGACGCTTGCGCTGCCGGCGGTCACGGTAGGCGTACTGGCCCGCCTTGGTCACCGCCTGATTGGCTACGCGGAACGACTTGCGGCGCGCCCCGTAATAACCCTTGGCTTTCGCCAGCACCTTCTTGTGGCGGCGACGAGCCTGTACACCACGCTTCACTCGAGCCATTGCTGTTCTCCAGAATCCTTAATGCTAGAAGTCGTTACCGCGTCAGAGGTACGGCATCATCCGGTCCAGGGCGGGCGTGTCCGCCTTCGCCACCAGCACACTGCCGCGCAAGTGGCGCTTCCGCTTGGTGCTCTTCTTGGTCAGGATGTGGTTGGCGAAGGCTTGCGCGCGCTTGTAACGACCGCTGGCGGTCTTCTTGAAGCGCTTGGCCGCTCCGCGGTTGGTCTTGATCTTCGGCATGCCAGTACTCCGAGTCTAAAACAAAAGGCCTCACCCCCGGCGGGGGTGAAGCCGCTTATGGTCCGAAAGGCCTATTTGCCTTTCTTCGGCGAGAGCATCATGACCATCAGACGGCCTTCCATCCGCGGTCGTGAATCCACCTGGGCGATATCCTCCAGGTCACTCTCCACGCGATTCAACAGCTTGAGACCGATCTCCTGATGGGCCATTTCACGGCCCCGGAAACGCAGCGTCACCTTGCCCTTGTCGCCATCCTCGATGAAGCGGCGCAGGTTGCGGAGCTTGATCTGGTAGTCGCCCTCGTCCGTACCCGGACGGAACTTCACTTCCTTGACCTGGATCTGCTTCTGCTTCTTGCGAGCAGCCTGCTGCTTCTTGCTCAAGTCGAACTTGTACTTGCCGTAGTCCATGATACGGCAGACAGGCGGCTTGGCGTTGGCGTCGATCTCGACCAGGTCCATCCCGACCGTCTCGGCGCGCTCCATGGCGTCCTCGGTGGGCACCACGCCCACCTGCTGACCTTCCTCGTCGATCAGCCGAACCTCCGGCTCCTGGATGCGGCCGTTGATCCTGCGAGAATCCTGCTGCGGAGGCGCGTTACGCGGCCCCCTTCTCGGTCTCATTGCGATGGTCAGTCCTCCGATTGTGTCCGACCGCGGCGCCGTACGTCCTGTTCCAGCAGGGCTGCAAACTCGTCCACGGACAAAGAACCGAGGTCCTCGCCCGTGCGCGCCCTGACGGCAACCGCCTTGGAATCCATCTCGCGGTCCCCGATGACCAGCATGTAGGGGACCTTCTGCAAAGTGTGCTCGCGGATTTTAAAGCCGATCTTCTCGTTTCTCAAGTCGGCTTCCACCCGGAAGCCCATCACGCGCAAGCGATTTTCCACTTCGCGGGCAAAATCGCTCTGTCGATCGGTAATATTCATCACCACAGCCTGCACCGGCGCCAGCCAGGCGGGCCAGGCGCCGGCGTAGTGTTCGGTGAGTATCCCGAAGAACCGTTCGAAGGAGCCGAGGATCGCCCGATGCAGCATCACCGGCGTCTGCTTGCTGCCGTCCTCGGCCACATACTGGGCGTCCAGGCGTCCGGGCATGGAGAAATCCACCTGGATGGTGCCACACTGCCAGACCCGGCCGATGCAGTCCTTCAAGGCGAATTCGATCTTCGGCCCGTAGAAGGCGCCCTCGCCGGGCTGCAGGCGGTAATCCAGGCCGCGATTCTTCAGCGCCGTCTCCAGCGCCAGCTCCGCACGGTCCCAGCTCTCGTCGGAGCCCACCCGCTGCTCGGGGCGGGTGGAGAGCGCCAGCTGGATCTCCTCGAAGCCGAAATCCCCATAGACCTGGTAGACCAGATCGATGAAATCGGCCACTTCGTCCTGGATCTGCGCCTCGGTGCAGAAGATGTGCGCATCGTCCTGGGTGAAGGCGCGCACGCGCATCAGCCCGTGCAGCGTGCCCGAGGGCTCGTTGCGGTGGCAGGAACCGAACTCGGCCATGCGCAGGGGCAGATCCCGGTAGCTCTTCAGGCCCTGGTTGAAGATCTGCACATGGCAGGGGCAGTTCATGGGTTTCACCGCGTAGGTCCGGTTCTCGGACTCGGTGGTGAACATATCGTCCCGGAACTTCTCCCAGTGGCCGGACTTCTCCCACAGGCTGCGATCGGCCAGGTTCGGGGTCTGCACTTCCTGATAGCCCCGGCCGCGCAGCTGCTGACGGATGTAGTCCTGCAGCGCCACATAGACCCGCCAGCCGCGGTCGTGCCAGAACACCATGCCCGGCGCCTCTTCCTGGATGTGGAAGAGATCCTGGAGCCGGGCGATGCGGCGATGATCGCGCTTCTCGGCTTCCTCCAGGCGCTTCAGATAGGCCTTCAGCGCCTTCTTGTCGCTCCAGGCGGTGCCGTAGATGCGCTGTAGCATCTCGTTGCTGGAGTCGCCGCGCCAGTAGGCGCCGGCCACCTTCGTCAGCTTGAAGGCCTGCAGCTTGCCGGTGGACGGCACGTGGGGGCCGCGGCACAGATCCAGGAACTCCCCCTGGCGGTAGATGGAAATCTGCTCACCGGCGGGGATCTCGCTGATGATCTCCGCCTTGTACTCCTCGCCGAGCTCGCGAAAGTACCCCACCGCCTCGTCCCGGTCCCACACTTCCCGGTGCACGGGGAAGTCGCTGGCGGCCAGTTCCACCATCTTCTTCTCGATGGCTTCCAGGTCCGCTTCGGTGAAGGGGCGGGTGTAGGCGAAGTCGTAGTAGAAGCCGTTGTCGATCACCGGGCCGATGGTGACCTGGGCTTCCGGAAAGAGCTCCTTCACCGCCTGGGCCAGCAGGTGGGCGGCGGAGTGGCGAATCACGTCCACGCCTTCCTCGTCCCGGCCGGTGACGATGGCCAGCTCAGCGTCGTCCTCGATGGTGTAGGAGGTATCCACCAGGCGCCCATCGACCTTGCCGGCCAGCGCGGCTTTCGCCAGGCCCGGGCCGATGGATTCGGCGACCTGATGCACGGTGACCGGCTGATCGAACTGCTTGCGGGAACCGTCGGGGAGCGTGATGGTGGGCATCTGCGTCAACTCCTACAGTGGTGACCGATACGAGGGGCCACTTGTTCGCGCCGGAGGAAACCGGCTGACAAAAGAAAGGCACCCTCTGGGGTGCCTTTCCGAAATTGGTAGGCGCGAGTGGACTCGAACCACCGACCCCCACCATGTCAAGGTGGTGCTCTAACCAGCTGAGCTACGCGCCTGCAAGAGCGGCGTACTATACCGACGTGACAGGGCGACGGCAAGCACTCTGGACGCCCATTCTCACGGCGCGCAGATTCCCTTGAGGGCCCGCCATTGATGCCCATCGAGCGGCGCCTCGCCGGCGCGGGACAGCCGCGCGGCCTGCTCGACGCGTTCAGCGTGCAGGGGGTGGCTGGAGAGCAGCGCCAGGGAATCCGGCAACTCGTCCCCCTCCGCCTTCAGGCGCGCGAAGAAGCGCTGCAGCCCGCGGGAATCCAGCCCCGCGGCGTTCAGGCGGGCGATGGCGGCCCGGTCAGCCTCCGCCTCGGCGGCGCGACTGTGGGCCAGGCCCAGCAACATCACCCCGGACTCCGTCAGCACCGAGGCCGCGGCGCTGGCGTCTCCGAGCATCGCCGTGAGCAACAGGCTGTAGCCGGCCTGGCGAATCAGCGCCTGGGTGCCATGGCGGTGCGTCACATGGGCCATTTCGTGGGCAAGCACGGCGGTCAGCTCTTCGGGCCCTTCCACCGCCTGGAGCAGGCCGTCATAGATGAGGATGTGCCCGCCCGGCGCGGCCAGGGCGTTGACCATCTCGCCGGGCACCACCTGCACACGATATCGGTACGGGCCGGGGGTGGCGCCCTGCAGGCGACGGCGCAGGACGGCCAGCGCTTGCAGCCCTTCCGGCGCTTCACAGCGCACGCCGCCGGCCAGCTGGTCCACCAGTTCGCGGCCCAGGGAATCCTCCCAGGCCACGGGGACCAGCTGGGCGAGCGGGCCGGCCAGCCGGGGCAGCCCGAACAGCAAGCCCAAAGCCAGCAGCGCAGCGCCCCCGCCCCAAAGCAGCAGGCGTGAGCCCGCGCCTCGCCGACCAAGATAGCGACGACCCAGGCCGGGTTGCCGCTCGCGCAGCGCATCCAACAACCCATGCTCTTCCACCGACAGGCGGGCATCGCCTCGTTCGGCATGTCGAAAGCGCAGCGGCTGGCCCCGATAGACCTCTTCCGCCAGGCTCAAGCCCTGCAAGGGCAGCAGAGTCACCGCGTGCCCGTTACCGGCATCGCTCAGCACCAGGCGATCGGCCGTGAGCACGATGCGTACCCGCTGGCGCTCGGCACTGTAGCCGTCGTTCCAATAACCCAGCCATTCCCGTGCCTGGTTCATGCAAGCGTCCTGTCGAAACGGGCAGGAGCGGCGCCTGGCCGCGAATTCCCCCAGGCATGTCGCCCGTTACGGGGGGGAGATCGCGGCCAAGCGCCGCTCCTGCGGGGGAATGAAGCCGGCGGCCGGGCCTGGCCGGCCACCGCGGTCTGCTCGGGCGCGCCGTCAGATGGCGCCCAGATCCAGTGCGTCCACCAGGCCTTCGCCGGTGGTGTTCGCCTCGGCGGCGGTTTGCTGGATGGCGGCATAGTTCACCTGCCCCTCCACCGCCAGGCGACGGGTGATGAAGTGCATATTGCGCAACAACACCCAGGGGAAGGCGAGCCCCAGGGTGAACATCAGCAGCAGGATATTGGTGAGCCAGAGCATGAAGAAGGCACCGCCACTGACATCCAGACGGAAGCTCAGACCCGGGAAGCTCAGCTTCTCGGCGGTGTAGCGCATCGATACACCCAGGTACCAGAACCAGATCAAGCCCAGGGTGGGCAAGGTGAGCAGCCAGGCCAGCAGGAAGGACTTGAACAAGTCGCCACCCTGCCCCTGGAAATCGAAGTGCTCGCCACCGTAACGGGTCGCGGCGTACATCTGCCGGGCCAGGTGCATGTCCATGAAGGGCTTGTAGAGGCCCAGGGTCAGCAGGGTGATGATGCCGTATCCCAGCATGCTCCAGCCGTAACGCCAGGCGGAGCCGTCCAGGCCGAAGCGCACGCCCCGCAGACGGGTGCGCGAGAGCCGGTAACGCTGGGCGGAATACAGACCGGCGCCGATGAGCACGGGGAAGGCCATGTACAGCGCGCCGAACAGCAGTGCCTGCAGGCCCGACGAGACCATACCCGCCACGCTGAAGACAATGAACAACAGCAGGTAGAGACCCACCACCTTGAGGAACCCCATGAAGAGCTCCCCACCCGTGCCGTCGTATTCGAAGCGCTCGCCATCGAAGCTGGTCTGGCTCCAAAGGTAGCGGCGCACCCGCACCTTGGCCCAGAAGTGGTAGATGCCCAGGGTGATGGCCTTGAGCAGCATATTGATGAGATAGATCACGAACAGTTCACCACCACTACCGTGATGCTGAACCCGTTGCCCCCCGACAGCCGGATTTGCGGTCTGCATGCTTGTGTTTCCTTTTTTGTTGTGTGCGGCGTCTGCACGGCAGGAGCGCCTGATGGCCGCGAACCCTCCCTGAAAGAGGCGGTTCGCGGCCATGAGCCGCTCCTACAAAATGTGTAGCGCCGTCGGCATAGTAACCGGCGATGGGGGGGCGCGGAAATACGTTCAGGCGGTCTGGCTGTCCGGCTTGCCCAGAGCGTAGTGCTCCAGGCGCTGGATCTCGTCGCGCAGCTTGGCCGCCTCCTCGAATTCCAGGTTGCGGGCGTGCTTGTTCATCTGCTGCTCCAATTGCTTGACGCGCCGCACGGCCTCGGCGGGGCTGAGCTTGCCGTAGCGAGCGGCCTCCTCCGCCACCCGGGCAACTTCCCGGCTCGCCCCGGGCGCGCCGCCCTCCCGGTCCATCACGTCCGCCACCGCCTTGCGCACGCCCTGCGGCGTGATGCCGTGAGCCTCGTTATGGGCGAGCTGCCTGGCCCGGCGGCGCTCGGTCTCGTCCATGGCCCGGCGCATGGAATCGGTGATCTGGTCGGCGTAGAGAATCGCCCGGCCATTGAGGTTCCGGGCCGCCCGGCCAATGGTCTGGATCAGGGAGCGCTCGGAGCGCAGGAACCCTTCCTTGTCCGCATCGAGGATCGCCACCAGGGAAACCTCGGGGATATCCAGCCCCTCGCGGAGCAGGTTGATGCCGATCAGCACATCGAAGGCGCCCAGACGCAGGTCGCGGATGATCTCCATGCGCTCCACGGTGTCGATGTCCGAGTGCAGGTAACGTACCCGCACGCCGTTCTCGTGCATGTACTCGGTGAGGTCCTCGGACATCTTCTTGGTGAGCGTGGTCACCAGCACCCGCTCGCCCTTGTCCACCCGCAGGCGCACCTCGCCCAGCAGATCGTCCACCTGGGAGCCGGCCGGGCGCACCTCCAGCTGCGGGTCCACCAGCCCGGTGGGGCGTACAACCTGCTCCACCACCTGGTCGGCGTGCTCCTTCTCGTACGGGCCCGGGGTGGCGGAGACGAACACGCCCTGGGGGGCGAGGCGCAGGAATTCATCGAAGCGCAGGGGGCGGTTGTCCAGCGCCGAGGGCAGCCGGAAACCGTATTCCACCAGGGTTTGCTTGCGGGAACGGTCGCCCTTGTACATGCCGCCCAGCTGCGGAATGGTGACGTGGGACTCGTCGATGAACAGCACCGCGTCCTGGGGCAGGTAATCGAACAGGGTCGGCGGCGGCTCGCCGGGACCGCGACCGGAGAGGTACCGGGAGTAGTTCTCGATACCGTTGCAGTAGCCCAACTCCAGCATCATCTCGATATCGAAGTTGGTGCGCTGCTCCAGGCGCTGGGCCTCCAGCAGCTTGCCGTTGTCGCGCAGCTGCGCCAGGCGCTCGCGCAGCTCGTCCTTGATGGCATCCACGGCCTTGAGCACCGTTTCCCGGGGCGTGACGTAATGGGTCTTGGGGTAGATGGTGAGCCGCGGCACCCGGCGCAGCACCTCGCCGGTGAGCGGGTCGAAGTAGGAGAGCTGCTCGATCTCGTCATCGAACAATTCCACCCGCACCGCCTCCTGCTCGGATTCGGCGGGGAAGATATCGATCACCTCGCCCCGGGCCCGGTAGGTGCCGCGGGAAAGCTCGGCGTCGTTGCGGGTGTACTGCAGCTGGGCGAGCCGGCGCAGGATCACCCGCTGATCGATGCGATCGCCCCGCACCAGGTGCAGGATCATGCTCAGGTACTGCTTGGGGTCGCCCAGGCCGTAGATGGACGACACCGAGGCGACGATCACCGAATCGCGCCGCTCCATCAGCGCCTTGGTGGCCGACAGGCGCATCTGCTCGATGTGCTCGTTCACCGAGGCGTCCTTCTCGATGAAGGTGTCCGAGGACGGCACATAGGCTTCGGGCTGGTAGTAGTCGTAGTAGCTGACGAAGTACTCTACGGCGTTGTCCGGGAAGAACTCCCGCATCTCGCCATAGAGCTGCGCGGCCAGCGTCTTGTTCGGCGCGAGCACGATGGCCGGGCGCTGCAGACGCGCGATCACATTGGCCATGGTGAAGGTCTTGCCCGAACCGGTGACCCCCAGCAGGGTCTGGTTGAGCAGGCCGGACTGGAAGCCCTCCACCAGCGCCGCGATGGCCGCGGGCTGATCACCGGCGGGCTGATAATCGGACTTCAGCTGAAAAATATCGCTCATACGTTTAGTGCGCGCCCCATTTCCCGTAAAATATGCAATTCACTCGGATCCAAACACGGAGGCTAAGCTTGGACATCCAACTGGCGAATCGAGTTCAGCGCGTCAAACCGTCCCCGACCCTGGCGGTGACCGCCCGGGCGGCGGAACTGCGGGCAGCGGGTCAGGACATCATCGGCCTGGGCGCCGGCGAGCCCGACTTCGATACCCCGGAGCATATCAAGGCGGCCGCCATCGAGGCGATCAACAAGGGGCAGACCAAGTACACTCCGGTGGACGGCACACCGGCGCTGAAGAAAGCCATTCAGGCCAAGTTCAAGCGCGACAACAGCCTGCACTACGAGCTCAACGAGATCCTGGTCTCCAGCGGCGCCAAGCACAGCCTCTACAACCTGATGAGCGCCCTGCTCAACCCGGGTGATGAAGTGGTGATTCCGGCCCCTTACTGGGTGTCCTACCCGGACATGGCGCTGCTCGCCGACGGCGTGCCGGTGATCCTGGAAGCGGGTCAGGACCAGCATTTCAAGATCACCCCCGAGCAGCTGGAAGCGGCGATCACCGACAAGACCCGGGCCTTCGTGATCAACAGCCCCTCCAACCCCACCGGCACGGCTTACAGTCGCGCCGAACTCGCCGCCCTGGGCGAGGTGCTGGCCAAGCACCCCCAGGTGGTGGTGATCAGCGATGACATCTACGAGCACATCGTCTGGAACGATGAAGGTTTTCTGAACATCGTCAACGCCGCGCCGGCGCTGAAAGAGCGCACCGTGGTGGTCAACGGGGTCTCCAAGGGCTACTCCATGACCGGCTGGCGCATCGGCTACGCCGCGGGCCCGGCCAAGCTCATCGGCGCGATGAAGAAGATCCAGTCCCAGAGCACCTCCAACCCCTGCTCCATCGCCCAGGCGGCCTCGGTGGCGGCGCTGGACGGTGATCAGGGCGTGATCGCCCCCATGCTCAAGGCCTTCAAGGAGCGCCACGACTATGTGGTGGACCGGCTCAACGACATGCAGGGCGTCAACTGCCTGAGCGCGGACGGCACCTTCTATGCCTTCCCCAATGTGCAGGGGGCGATCGACGCCCTGGACGGCGTCGAGGATGATGTGTCGCTGGCGGAGTACCTGATCAGCGAAGCCGGCGTGGCCCTGGTGCCCGGTTCCGCCTTCGGCCTGCCCGGCCATGCGCGGATCTCCTACGCCACCAGCATGGAGAATCTTGAGAAGGCCATGGACCGGCTGAAGAAGGTGTTCGGCTGAATCTCACACGAAAGAGGCCGCGGGGATTGACCCGCGGCCTTCATTGGGTAGAATAGCCGACCTCGAAAGAGCACTACTCCCCGGTAGCTCAGTTGGTAGAGCAAGTGACTGTTAATCACTGGGTCGGCGGTTCGAGCCCGTCCCGGGGAGCCAAATCGAGAAAGCCAGACCTTCGGGTCTGGCTTTTTTCGTTGTCCAGGGCGTCCAGGCACTCCGGCGCCTCGCGCGCCTTCACGCCCTACGCCACCACGCGCAGACATCAAGCCACCCGCTGCCCCCGCAGGCGCAGGTACTCGGCGAAGGCCGCACCCAGCTCCGGGTGCTTCAGGGCATAATCCACGTTCGCCTGCAGGTATCCGAGCTTGTCGCCACAGTCATAGCGCCGACCGGCGAACTCGTAGGCATACACGGCTTCATGCCTGCGCAGCTGCTCAATGGCATCGGTGAGCTGGATCTCGCCGCCGGCCCCGGGCCGGGTGTTCGCCAGGTGCTCGAAGATGCTGGCACTGAGGATATAGCGCCCCACCACACCGAGATTCGACGGCGCCTTCTCGGGCGCGGGTTTCTCCACGATCCCCTGCAGCCGCCCCAGGCGGTCACGGAAATCGCTCACGCTGACGATGCCGTAGCGGTCGGTGTGCTCCTTCGGCACGCGCTCCACGCCCAGCAGACTGCCGCCCTGACGCCGATAGCGCTCCACCATCTGGGCCAGGCAACCCTGCTCGCCGTCATCGATGAGGTCGTCGGCGAGAATCACGGCGAAGGGCTCGTCACCCACCACGGGTTGGGCGCAGGCCACCGCGTGCCCCAGCCCCAGGGTCTCGCACTGACGGATGTAAATGCACTTGACGCCGTTGGGCAGAATCTCCCGCACTTCCCTCAGGTGCTTGGTCTTGCCTCTGCGCTCAAGCTCCGCTTCCAGCTCGTAGGCCTTGTCAAAATGATCGGGTATCGGGCGCTTGTGCCGGCCGGTGATGAAGATCAGTACTTCGATGCCGGCCTTCACCGCCTCTTCGGCCGCGTACTGCACCAGCGGCTTGTCCACCACGGGCAGCATTTCCTTGGGGCTGGCCTTGGTGGCGGGCAGGAAACGGGTTCCCATTCCCGCTACCGGGAAGACCGCCTTGCGTATGGGTCTGTGCATATCTTGCCTCATCGGAAGGTTGGTTCAGTTCCGATGTGCGGCCGCGGGCCGCGAATACAAACTCCCTACGCAAAGAGCCGCCCGAAGGCGGCTCCACAAAGACGTAACGCGGTGGCGTTCACTGCAGGCTGATGCGCCCCTGATTGGCCTCCAGCGTACGCACGCCGATGCCCTTCACTCGTCTTAGATCTTCCACGCTGGCGAAGGGGCCGTTCGCCTTCCGGTAGGCGACGATGGCCTCGGCCTTGGCCTGGCCTATGCCGTGCAGGGCGGCGATGGACTGAGCGTCAGCGGTGTTGATGTTGATCGGGGACGCGGCCAGGGCGGCCAGGGAAGCGCCGGCCAGCAGGCAGGCGAAGGCGGTTTTGCGTAGTAGACGCATGATGATCCTCCATGATCATGTGGTTATTGCCTATCGGCACGCCGCCACTCCATGTGACGGCTCGTTCACCATAGCAGCTCGCCTGTACGGGTCAAGTAGGAGCGGCTCCTACAGGGTGGGTGGCGGTCGTCTAGGATATCTCCGCCCGGATGGCGTGCAGGGCCGCCAGGGGGTCGGGGGAGCGGGTGATGGGCCGGCCCACCACCAGATAGTCGCTGCCGGCTGCCAGGGCCTGGCGCGGGGTCAGGACCCGTTTCTGATCGCCCGCCTCGCTGCCCGCCGGGCGTATGCCGGGGGTGACCAGGCGAAAGTCCTCGCCCCGCTCACGACGCAGCATGGGCGCCTCGGCCGCGGAGCAGACCACACCGTCCAGCCCCTGCTCGGCGCTGAGCGCGGCAAGGCGGGCCACATTATCCGCCGGTGTGCCGGCCAGGCCGATCTGGGAGACGGTCGCCTGGTCATGGCTGGTCAGCACGGTGACCGCGATCAGCAGCGGCGGGCGCGGCACGGTGTCCACCGCTTCCCGCGCCGCCTGCATCATGGCCCCACCGCCCAGGGCGTGCACATTGACCATCCACACTCCCAGCTCCGCCGCCGCGCGGCAGGCGGCGGCCACGGTGTTGGGAATATCGTGGAACTTCAGGTCCAGGAACACCTCGAAACCGGCCTCCTGCAAGCGGCGCACCAGATCCGGCCCGGCCCGGACGAACAGCTCCTTACCCACTTTCAGCCGGCAAGCCGCCGGGTCCAGTTGCCTTGCCAAGGCCAACGCGTCGGCGGCCTCGGCGAAATCCAGCGCCACCAATATGCGCGGGCCCAACTCGTTCATCCTCATTCTCCCTCCGCGCCGCGTATGGGCTTGACCGTGGACCAGCTCTTGCAGCTCGGGCAATGCCAATACAGGGACTTGCTGGTGAAGCCGCAATTGCGGCATTCATACCGCGGGCGCTTGCTCAACAGTTCATGGAACAACTCGCGCAGCACCAGCAAGTCCTGACGCCGCTCCTGATCCCCTTGATGGATATTCAGTTCGATAAGCCGGTTGAGCCCCCGCACCGAGGGCCGGCGGCGCAGCTGCTCCGCCAGGAAGCTCAGCGCGGCGCGTTCACCCTTGTGCTCGCGGATCAGGTCGGTCATGCACAGCACCGCCGACACACTGTCGCCCTCGCCCAGCACCGGCTCCAGAAACTCCGCCATGGCCCGCGGCTGGCCCAGGGCCTGGTAACAGCTGCGCATGGGCTCGAGCAGTTCGGGCAGATACTCCGGATCCTGCTTCGCCGCCTGCTGGTAGGCCTTCAGCGCCGCCTTGGGGTGCCCCTGGGTGCGAGCCATGTCGCCCTGAAGGATGCTCGCGCGCACACAGCCCGGGTCATGGGCCAGGGCGCGCTTGAGGGCGGTGCGGGCCGCGGAAACCTCACCCCGGGCGATGGCCTGCTCGGCCTGTTCGCAGTAGAACTGGGCGATCACCGGGCGCATGCCCTCACCGCTGCTGGATTCCAGCCTCAGGGCGGTGTTCACCGCCCGCTCCCATTCCTTCATCTGCTGGTAGATCTGCAGCAGGCTGCGCTGGGCGGCCTGGCGGTGCTCGCCCTGCTTCTCCACTTCGGCGAACAGGGTCTCGGCCCGGTCCAGCAGCCCCGCGCGCATGTAATCCTCACCGAGCTCCAGTAGCGCGTAGGCGCGCTGGCGGGGGCTCAGTGTGGGCCGGGCGATGAGGTTCTGGTGTATGCGGATGGCGCGGTCCACCTCGCCGCGACGGCGAAACAGATTGCCCAGCGCCAGGTGTGTTTCCACCGTGTCGCTGTCCACTTCGGCCAGGCGGATGAAGACTTCGATGGCCCGGTCGGGCTCTTCGTTGAGCAGGAAGTTCAGGCCCTGGAAGTAGGCATTGGAAACACCGCCGCCCTCGGCTTCACGCCGCAAGCTGCGCCGCCCGGCATACCAGCCGGACGCCGCCGCCACGGGCAGCAGCAGCCAGAGCAGCTCCCACATCAGCTCGGGTCCCGCAGGGGCAGCTTGCGCAGCTCGTCGAGTTCCTTCCGGCTTTGCGACTGGTTGCGACGCAGGCGGCGCAGCTCACGGCGCTGGCGGGTGATCAGCCCCAGTGAGGCCAGCACCCCCAGCAGCGCTCCGATGATCAGCGCGAAGACCAGGGCCAGGGACAGGGGAAGCGTCCACTGACCCAGGTAGAATTCCAGGGTCACGGACTGGGCGTTGGCGATGGCGAAGCTCAGGCCGAACAGCACGACCAGCAGCAGCAGGATGATGGCAACGATTCGACCCATGTTCGGCTCCCAGATCCGGCGGCGGGGTGTGTTGTTGGTTCGGTGACCGCCCGGCTCATTATCCACGGGAAAAAAGAAACGGGCCAGTGGCCCGTTTACGAATATGGATGCGTTTTCTTGCCGGCAAAATGGTTCGGAAAGGCTCAGTGGGGGTTAACGCGTTCCCGCATCTGCTTGCCGGGCTTGAAGTGCGGCACGTACTTGCCGGGCAGGGCCACCGGTTCGCCGGTCTTGGGGTTGCGCCCGATGCGCGGCGGCCGATGGTGCAGCGAGAAGCTGCCGAAACCGCGGATCTCGATACGCTGGCCGCTGGCCAGGGCCTCGCTCATCTGCTCCAGCAGGGTCTTCACGGACAGTTCCACGTCCTTGTAAGCCAGATGCTGTTGCTTGGAAGCGATGACCTCAATCAGCTCGGACTTCGTCATCGTGTCTACTCAGGGTCCCTTGCGCAACTCGAGGGGTGACGGCTGGAGGCCGTCGGAGGAATAGCCACCGGCGGCGGCCGGGCCGCCGCCGGTATCTCGGACCGACTTACTCGCCCTTGTCCATCTGCTCCTTGAGCAGATCGCCGAGGGTGGTGGTGCCGGCGGAGGTGGGACGCGCGTAGTCCTGCACCATCTGGGCTTCGTCGGCGAAGTCCTTGGCCTTGATGGAGAGGCTGATGGCGCGGTTCTTGCGGTCCACGGCCATGAACTTGGCCTCGACCTCTTCACCTTCCTTCAGCACGCTGCGGGCATCTTCCACCCGGTCGCGGGAGATGTCGGAGGCACGGATGTAACCCTCGATCTCCTCGCCCAGGTCGACGATGGCGCCCTTGGCGTCCACTTCGCGGATGGTGCCCTTGACGATGCTGCCCTTGGGGTTGGCGGCGACCCAGGAACCGAAGGGGTCCTGTTCCAGCTGCTTGATGCCCAGGGAGATGCGCTCGCGCTCGGGGTCCACGGACAGCACCACGGCTTCCACTTCCTCACCCTTCTTGAACTCGCGCACCACGTCTTCGCCCTGGTCGCTCCAGGACAGGTCGGACAGATGCACCAGACCATCGATGCCGCCGTCCAGGCCGACGAAGATGCCGAAGTCGGTGATGGACTTGATCGCACCGCTGACCTTGTCGCCCTTGCTGTGGGTGTCGGCGAAGACTTCCCACGGGTTGCGCTGGCACTGCTTCATGCCCAGGGAAATGCGGCGACGTTCCTCGTCGATGTCGAGGATCATCACTTCGGTCTCGTCACCCACGGAAACGACCTTGGCCGGGTTGACGTTCTTGTTGGTCCAGTCCATCTCGGAGACGTGCACCAGGCCTTCCACGCCTTCCTCGATTTCCACGAAGCAGCCGTAATCGGTGATGTTGGTGACCTTGCCGAAGACCCGGGCATTTTCCGGGTAACGACGGGCAATGTTCTCCCACGGATCTTCGCCCAGCTGCTTCAGGCCCAGGGAGACGCGGTTGCGCTCGCGGTCGAACTTGAGCACCTTGACTTCGATTTCCTGGCCGACTTCCACCACCTCGGAGGGGTGCTTGACGCGACGCCAGGCCATATCGGTGATGTGCAGCAGGCCGTCGATACCACCCAGATCCACGAACGCGCCGTAGTCGGTGAGGTTCTTGACGATGCCCTTGAGCACCTGGCCTTCCTGCAACTTCTCCAGCAGGGCCTCGCGCTCGGCGCTGTACTCTTCCTCGACCACGGCGCGGCGGGACACCACCACGTTGTTGCGGCGGGGATCCAGCTTGATGACCTTGAACTCCAGGTCCTTGCCTTCCAGGTACGTGGTGTCACGCACCGGGCGGATGTCCACCAGGGAGCCGGGCAGGAAGGCGCGCACGTGGCTGAGATCCACAGTGAAGCCGCCCTTGACCTTGCCGCTGATCTGGCCGGTGACGGTCTCGCCCTTCTCGAAGGCATCTTCGAGGAACTTCCAGGCGTGATGCCGCTTGGCCTTCTCCCGGGACAGGCGGGTCTCGCCGAAACCGTCTTCCACAGCGTCCAGCGCGACTTCGACTTCGTCGCCCACGACGACTTCGACGTCACCGTCTTCGTTGTAGAACTGGTTCAGCGGAATCACCGCTTCGGACTTCAGGCCCGCGTTGACCGTGACAGACTCGCTGTCGATGGCAACCACCTTGCCCATGACGATGGCGCCGGGGCGCATCTCGGTGGCTTGCAGGCTCTGTTCAAAAAGTTCAGCAAAGCTTTCGCTCATTGGATGTAGGATCCCAACCGTTGCCGGCTGTTGCAGTTGTGGTTAAACAAACGAAAAACGACGTGGCGCCCCCTGCGGTGCGTCCCCCGTCGTTCTTCCCTTCACCGGGCCTCGTGGCCCTGCCTCAATCGCCGAGCTTCGCTCGTACGATGGACATCACTTTTTCGACCACCTCATCCAGCGCCAGTTCAGTGGTATCCACCTGGGTGGCGCCAGTGGCGGGCTTGAGGGGGGAAACACTGCGTTCCATATCCCGCCTGTCCCGCTCGGCGATCTCTTTCGAAAGATCGTCGACGTTAGCATGAAGCCCTTGCTCCTTCAACTGCTTATGCCGTCGTCGGGCCCGCTCCGCGGCGCTGGCGGTGAGAAAGATCTTCACCGGCGCGCCGGGGAACACCACCGTACCCATGTCACGCCCGTCGGCCACCAGCCCCGGCGCTCGGCCGAACGCACGCTGGCGCTCCAGCAGCGCCTCGCGCACCGCGGGGATGGCCGCCACCACCGAGGCGCGACTGCCCGCCTTCTCGGTGCGGATCTCGGCGCTCACCTCCTCGCCGTCCAGCCACACCTCGCCCTGCTCGCCGAAGCTCACCGGCAGGGCGCGGGCCAGCGCCACCACGGCCTCATGATCGGCCCGCGGGTCCAGGCCCTGGCGCAACACCGCCAGACCCAGCACCCGATAAATTGCGCCACTGTCCAGAAAATGCCAGCCCCGCGCGCCGGCCAGGTGCCGCGCCACGGTACCCTTGCCGGCGCCTCCGGGGCCGTCGATGGTGACTATCGGGATCTCGCCCATCACGCCGGCCCCTGCTCGATGTTCAGCCCCGCCTCACGGGCCAGGGCCACGAAGCCGGGGAAGGAGGTGTTCACGTTGGCACAGTCCTCGATGCGGATGGGCGCCTGGGCGCGCAGGGAAGCCACGGCGAAGGACATGGCTATGCGGTGATCGCTGTGGCTGTGCACCGTGCCGCCACCCAGGCCGCCGCCGCGTATGCGCATGCCATCCGGCGTGGGCTCGGCGTCCGCACCCAGGGTGCGCAGCCCCTCGGCCATGACCGCAATGCGGTCACTCTCCTTGACCCGCAACTCCTCGGCGCCGGTGAGCAGGGTTTCCCCTTGCGCACAGGCCGCCGCCACGAACAGCACGGGGAATTCGTCGATGGCCAGCGGCACCAGCTCCTCGGGAATTTGCACGCCGCGCAGGGGCGCATGCCGCACCCGCAGATCGGCCACCGGCTCGCCCCCCACCTCACGAGGGTTCAGCACGTCGATGTCCGCCCCCATGAGCTTGAGGATATCCACCACACCGGTGCGGGTGGGATTCATGCCCACATGCTCCAGGGTCAGATCGGAGCCTTCGGCGATGCTGGCCGCCACCAGGAAGAAGGCGGCCGAGGAGATGTCCGCCGGCACATCGATGCTGGCCGCTCGCAGCTTGCCGCCGCCGCGCAGGCTGACGCTGGCGCCATCCCGCCGCACGGCATAGCCCATGCCGGCGAGCATGCGCTCGGTATGGTCGCGGGTGGGCGCGGGCTCGGTCACCCGGGTCTCGCCCTCGGCGTACAGCCCCGCCAACAACAGCGCGGATTTCACCTGGGCACTGGCCACGGGCAAGGCGTAGTCGATGCCCTTGAGCGGCGTGCCGCCATGAATACGCAGCGGCGCGGTGCCCGCGTCGGTGGTGTCGATGCGCGCGCCCATCCGCGCCAGGGGCTCGGTCACCCGGCGCATGGGACGCACGGAGAGGGAGTGGTCCCCGGTGAGGGTGCAGTCGAAGGATTGGCCGGCCAGCAGGCCGCTGAGCAGGCGCATGGTCGTACCGGAATTACCCAGGTAGAGCGGCTCGGCGGGTGCCCGCAGCCCGTGCAGGCCCACCCCATGGATGCGCAACCGCCCCTGCTCGGGGCCGTCGATGCGCACGCCCAGAGCGCGGAAGGTGGCCAGGGTCGCCAGCGCATCCTCCCCCTCCAGGAAGCCCTGCACCTCGGTCACGCCCTCGGCCAGGGCACCCAGCATCACGGCGCGATGGGAGACGGACTTGTCGCCGGGAACCCGAAAACGGCCACGCACCGCGCCGCCGGGTTTCAGCTCGAACACCACATTGGACAAGATAGCTACTCCAGAAAAACAGACAATCCTTACCGCCCGAGCGGGGGCGCTATTGCTCCAGCAGGCGCAGGAACTCCGCGCGAGCCTCGTTGGCACTGCGAAACACCCGCTCCAACGCCGGGCCGTCGCCGTCACGCACCAGACCGTGGAGCATTTGCACGTCGGCCATGTAACGCTCCAGCACCGAGAGCAGCGCATCCCGGTTGCCCAGGCAGATATCCCGCCACATCACCGGGTCGCTGGAGGCGATGCGGGTGAAATCCCGAAAGCCGCCGGCGGCGTAACGGAAGATCTCCGGCTGGTCCTCCCAGCGCGCCAGCGTATCCACCAGCCCATAGGCCAGCAGGTGTGGCAGATGGGAGGTGGCGGCGAGCACCTCGTCGTGGTGCTCGGGGCTCATTTCACTGACCCAGGCCCCGGCCGCCTCCCACAGGGCGCGCACCCGGGCCGTGGCGGCGGGCTCGGTCTCGGCCAGGGGGGTCAGGATCACCCGGCGACGCCGGTAGAGCTCCTCGAAGGAGGCCTCCACGCCGCTTTTCTCGGTGCCGGCAATGGGGTGCCCCGGCACCACACGGCGGGTATCGGCGAAGACGGCGCGGGCATCCTCGGCCACGCACGCCTTGGCACTGCCGGCATCGGTGACGATGGCACCCGGGTCCAGCCCCGGCGCCATGGCTTCGAACACCCGCCGCATCGCCCCCAGAGGCACGCACACCATGACCAGCTCGGCGCCGCGCACCGCCTCGGCGGGCGCCAGCCGGTATTCGTCAATCACGCCCAGCTCCACCGCCCGGCGCAGGTTGTCTTCATTGCGCCCACAGCCGACGATGTGCTCGCAGGCCCCGGCGGCCTTCAGCGCCCGGGCCAGGGAACCGCCGATCAGGCCCACGCCGATGACCGTGATACGGGAGAAGCCCGCCATCAGTCCGCCCCCAACAGCCCTTCGTCGCGCAGCACCGCCAAGGCCTGCAGGAGCCGGTCATTCTCGGCTTCGGTACCAATGCTGAAACGCAGATACTCAGGGAGCTGATAGCCGCCCCCCACCGGGCGCACGATCACACCCTGGCGCAGCAGCCCCTGGTTGACCTCCTCGGCGCGGGGGCCAACCCGGGTGCAGAGAAAGTTCGCCGCCGAGGGCAGGCTGCTCAGGCCCATGCCGGCGAGCGCCTGACCCAGACGCTGCATCTCCCGGCCATTGAGTTCCACCGAACGGCGCAGATGCTCCCGATCATCCAGCGCCGCTGTGGCCGCGGCCTGGGCCACGTTGTTCACATTGAAGGGCATGCGCACCCGGTTGAGCAGATCCGCCACCTGGGGGTCGGACAGCCCATAGCCCACCCGCAGCCCGCCCAGGCCGTAGGCCTTGGAGAAGGTGCGGGTGATGATCAGATTGGGGTGGCGGGCGAGCAGGTAGCTGCCTTCCCGGTAGCCCGGCGCCCGGGCCGCGTACTCCACGTAGGCCTCGTCCAGCACCACGATGACGTGTGCGGGCATCCGCGCCAGGAAACGCTCCACCGCTTCGGCACCCACCCAGGTACCGGTGGGGTTGTTGGGGTTGGCGATGAACACCACCCGGGTGTCCGCGTCCACCGCGTCGGCCATGGCCTCCAGATCATGCCCGGCGGGGCTGTCGGAATCCGCCCCCAGCGCCGGCACCACCACGGCCTCCGCCCCCACCGCCTGGGTGGCGATGGGATAGACGGCAAAGGCATGCTGGGAAAACACGCATTTCAGGCCCGTACGCAGGAACGCGCGCGCCACCAGCTCCAGCACGTCGTTGGAGCCGCTGCCCAGGGTGATCTGCCCAGGCTCCACCCCATGATGCTCGGCCAGCGCGGCGCGCAGCTCGAAGGCATTGCCGTCCGGGTAGCGATGACTTTCCGCCAAGGCTTCGCGGGCGGCGGCCAGCGCCTTGGGGCTGGGGCCCAACGGGTTCTCGTTGGAGGCCAGCTTGACGATCTGCTCCGGGCGCAGGCCCAGCTCCCGGGCCAGCTCGCTCATGGGCTTGCCCGGCTGGTAGGGCTGCAGGGCCTGAACGCCGGGGACAGCCAGGTCGCAGAAACTCATGGTGTTACTCATACTGTGAGCGTCACGTTGCTGTGGGTGTGGCGAGGGCCGGGAGCCTCGATTCCGCCGGCGGCCCCCTCGCGATTACGCGGCCGTAGCCGACGGCGGGAATCCGGGATCTCCCGCCCCTAATGCGCCGCCCTGGGGTAGGACCCCAGGACCTTGAACAGGCTGGAGACCCGCTCCATCTCGCCCAGCGCGCGCTTCAAGCCCGTATCCTCGGCGTGCCCCAGAATATCGATGAAGAAAACGTACTCCCACTGCCCCTGGCGGCTGGGACGGGATTCGATGCGGCTCATGTCCAGGCCGTAACGGGCCAGGGGCGCGAGCAGGGTCGCGAGCCCGCCGGATTTATTCACCCGGGAGACCACCAGGGAGGTCTTGTCATTGCCGGTGGGCGGCGGCGATTGCTGACCCAGCACCAGGAAGCGGGTGGTGTTGATCGCCCCATCCTGTACCCGCGCGTGGAGTATGCTCAGGGCGTACTTGTCGGCGGCCACCTCGCTGGCGATGGCAGCGGCCTGGGGGTTTTCCGCCGCGAGCCGGGCGGCTTCCGCCGTGCTGCTCACCGCCACCCGCTCGGCGCGAGGCAGGTGCAGATCCAGCCAGCCGCGGCACTGCCCCAGCGCCTGCTGGTGGGAGTAGACGGTGCGGATATCGTCCATCTGCTCGGCCAGGGTGCACAGATTGTGGTGGATAGGCAGCTCCACCTCGCCGATGATCTGCAGCGGTGAGCTCATGAAACGGTCCAGGGTATGGGTCACCACCCCTTCGGTGGAGTTCTCCACCGGCACGACGCCGTACTGCACATTGCCCGATTCCACTTCACGGAACACCGTATCGATGGCGGGCAGGGACTCGAACAGCATGCCGTGGCCGAAGTGTTTCACCGCAGCGGCGTTGGTATAGGTCCCTTCCGGCCCCAGGTACGCCACCTTCACCGGCTGCTGCAGGGCCAGACAGGCGGACATGACTTCGCGGAACAGCACCGCCACTTGCTCGCCGGCAAGCGGCCCGGGGTTTCGCTCGCGGACCCGGCGCAGAATGGCCGCCTCGCGCTCCGGACGATAGAAATCTTCCTTCTCGCCGGCCTCGCGCTTGATGCGGGCCACCTCGGCGGCCAGTTCGGCACGGCGGTTGAACAGCGCCAGCAGTTCCCCGTCCAGGGTATCGATCTGCTCGCGAACCTTCTGCAGCTTGTCGGCTTCGCTCATGGCCTTACTCGATCACTCGCACCGCCAGCACACCGCTGATGGCCTGGATTTCCTCCACCACCTGCGCGGGAATGCGACCTTCCACATCCACGATGGTGTAGGCCAGATCCCCACGGGACTTGTTGTACATATCGTCGATGTTGATCTCGGCATTCGCCAGGGCGGTGGAGATCTGCCCCAGCATATTGGGCACGTTGGCATTGACCACGGTGAGGCGGTCGCCGTTCTCGCCACGGGGCATGTTGATGTCGGGGAAGTTCACGGAGTTGCGGATATTGCCGGTCTCCAGGAACTCGCGCACCTGCTCGGCCACCATGATGGCGCAGTTCTCCTCCGCCTCGCGGGTAGAGGCCCCCAGATGCGGCAGGGTGATGACCCGCCCATGGTCCTTGAGCAAATTGCTGGGGAAATCACACACATAGGCCCAGAGCTGACCGGCGTCCAGGGCGCTCACCGCCGCCTCGTCGTCGATGATGCCGGCGCGGGAGAAGTTCAACAGGGTGGCGCCCTTGGGCATGCGAGCGATACGGTCCGCGTTGATCATGGCCCGGGTGTGATCGTTGAGCGGCACGTGCAGGGTGAGGAAATCGGCGCGGCTCATCACCTCGTCCACGCTCTGCCCCTGGATCACGCCGGAGGACAGCTCCCAGGCCCGGTTGACGGTGATCTGCGGATCGAAGCCGATCACGTCCATGCCGAGCGCCCGGGCGGCATTGGCCACCTTCACGCCGATGGCGCCCAGCCCGATCACCCCCAGGGTGCGCCCGGGCAGCTCGAAGCCCACGAAGTTCTTCTTGCCGGCCTCGGTTTCCTGGTTGATGCGAGCATCGTCACCGGAGAGGCCGCGGGCGAACTCCCAGCCCTGGCAGAGGTTGCGGGCGGCGAGCAGCATGCCCGCCAACACCAGCTCCTTGACCGCGTTGGCATTGGCGCCGGGGGCGTTGAACACCGGCACGCCGCGCTCGCTCATCCGCTCCACGGGGATGTTGTTCACCCCGGCGCCGGCCCGGCCGATGGCCTTGACCGTGTCGGGGATCTCCATGTCGTGCATCTTGTACGAGCGCAGCAGGATGGCGTCCGGGTGACCGATCTCGGAGGCGATCTCGTAGCTCTGCCGCGGCAGGCGCTCCAGGCCCTTGGCGGAAATATTGTTCAGGGTCAGAATCTTGTACATCGAGCATCTCCCGCTCTACGTGGTATGCATGCAAGGGGCCGCGCCGCGGGGCGCGGCGGCTGTCCGGCGGCGCCGGACGCCGCCGGATCACGCGCCGGCCTCAGCCGTGGCGCTTCTCGAAATCCGCCATGAAGGCGACCAGAGCATCCACGCCCTCTTCCGGCATGGCGTTGTAAATGCTCGCCCGCATGCCGCCCACCGAGCGATGCCCCTTCAGGGTGACCAGGCCGTTGGCCTTGGCTTCCTGGAGGAAGGTGGCGTCCAGGCTGTCGTCGGCCAGGGTGAAGGGCACGTTCATCCAGGAGCGGTCCGTGGGCTTCACCGGGTTGGCGTAGAAGGGGGAATCATCGATGGCGGCGTACAGCTTCTCGGCCTTGCGACGGTTGATCTCGGCCATGCCTTCCAGACCGCCCAGCCCCTTCAGCCACTTGAACACCAGCCCGGCGACATACCAGCCGTAGGTGGGCGGGGTGTTGGACATGGAATCGGCATCGGCCTGGATCTTGTAATCCCAGACCGTGGGGGTGGCCGGCAGCACTTCGCCGATCAGATCCTCGCGAACGATCACCAGGGTCAGGCCCGAGGGGCCGATGTTCTTCTGGGCACCGGCGTAGATCAGGCCGAATTTGGACACATCCACCGGGCGGGAGAGGATGGTGGAGGACATATCGGCCACCAGCGGCACGTCCACCTCGGGCACGAAGGGGAACTCCACGCCGCTGATGGTCTCGTTGGGCGTGTAGTGCACATAGGCGGCGTCAGCGGAGAGCTGCCACTCGCTCTGGGGCGGCACTTCCAGGCGACCCTCGGGGCTGGCGGCGGCGACATTCACTTCGCAGTACTTGCGCGCTTCCTTGATCGCCTTCTTGGACCAGGCGCCGGTGTCGATGTAGTCGGCGCGGGTCTTGCCGCGCAGCAGGTTCATGGGAATGCCGGCGAACTGGCCGGTGGCCCCGCCCTGCAGGAACAGCACCTTGTAGTTGTCGGGGATGTTCATCAGCTCGCGCAGATCGGCTTCGGCCTCGGCGGCGATGGCGACGAACTCCTTGCCTCGATGGCTCATTTCCATCACCGACATGCCGGAACCCCGCCAGTCCAGCATTTCCTCGGCGACCTGCTTGAGTACGGCTTCCGGCAGGGCTGCCGGACCGGCGCTGAAGTTGAACACCCGCGACATTGATGCGCTCCTTACAAGAGAAAGTTCGAATGAAAGATTCGGTGCGGGGCGGCGACCTACTCTTCGGCGCCAGCCTCGTCCGCCGGGCCTTCGTCCTCGGCCTCGCCGTCCTCGCCCAGGGCCTCGATGCGCTCCACGCTCACCAGCGGCTCATCCTCGCCCAGGGAAATCAGCTTCACGCCCTGGGTGTTGCGGCTCAAGCGGGAGATCTCCGCCACCCGGGTGCGCACCAGCGTGCCGGCCTTGGTGATCAGCATGATCTCGTCCTGGTCCACCACCTGGCAGGCGCCCACCACGGCGCCGTTGCGCTCGGAGCCCTGGATGGAGATCACGCCCATGCCGCCGCGCCCCTTGGTGGGGTATTCCTCCAGCGGTGTGCGCTTGCCGTATCCGCGTTCGGTGGCGGTGAGAATGTCACCCTCGCCGAGGATCAACAATTCGATGACGTGCTGGTCTTCGGGCAGGCGCACACCACGCACGCCGGCGGCGGTGCGGCCCATGGCGCGGACCTCGTCCTCGCGGAAGCGCATGGCCTTGCCACCGCTGGTGAACAGCATCACCTCGGACTCGCCGTCGGTGATACCCACGTTCACCAGGTGATCGTCCTCATGCAGGTTCAGGGCGATGATACCGCTGGAGCGCGGGCGCGAGAAATGCGATAGCGGCGTCTTCTTCACTGTGCCGTTGCGGGTGGCGAAGAACACGAAGTGCTCGTCGTCGAACTCCTTGATGGGCAGCACCGCGTTGATCCGCTCCTCCCCCTCCAGGGGCAGCAGATTGACGATGGGCTTGCCGCGCGCGTTGCGGCTGCCCTGGGGCAGCTGGTAGACCTTCAGCCAGTAGACCTTGCCGGCGCTGGAGAAGCACAGCAGCGTATCGTGGGTGTTGGCCACGAACAGCTTGTCGATGAAGTCCTCCTCCTTCATCTTCGTCGCCGACTTGCCCTTGCCGCCACGACGCTGGGCCTGGTAGCTATCCAGCGGCTGGGACTTGGCGTAACCGGTATGGGAGAGGGTCACCACCACGTCCTCGGGGGCGATCAGGTCTTCCAGGGTCAGATCCAGCGTGGACTCCAGCACTTCGCTGCGGCGCGGATCGTTGTACTGCTCCTTGATCGCTTCCAGCTCCTCGCGGATGACTTCCAGCAGCCGCTCGGAGGAGCTGAGAATCTCCAGAAGCTCGGCAATGCGCGTCAGCAGCTCCTGGAATTCATCCAGAATCTTGTCCTGCTCCAGGCCGGTGAGCCGGTGCAGGCGCAGATCCAGAATGGCCTGGGCCTGGGTGCTGGTCAGGCGGTAACCGTCCTCGCTCAGACCGAAGCCGTCCTCCACCCAGTCCGGGCGGGAGGCATCGGCGCCGGCGCGCTCCAGCATGGAGGTCACGCTGCCCGGCTGCCACACACGGCTGACCAGCGCTTCGCGGGCCTCCGCCGGCCCCGGCGAGGCCTTGATCAGGGCGATCACCTCGTCGATGTTGGCCAGCGCCACGGCCAGGCCTTCCAGTATGTGCGCACGCTCCCGGGCCTTGCGCAGGTCGAACACGGTGCGCCGGGTCACCACCTCGCGGCGGTGGCGCACGAAGACTTCCAGGATGTCCTTGAGGTTCAGCAGCCGGGGCTGGCCGTCCACCAGGCCCACCATATTGATGCCGAACACGGTCTGCAGCTGGGTCTGCTGGAAGAGGTTGTTGAGCACCACCTCGCCCACCTCGCCGCGGCGTAGCTCGATGACCATGCGGATGCCGTCCTTGTCGGACTCGTCACGCAGCTCGGTGATGCCCTCGATGCGCTTTTCCTTGACCAGCTCGGCGATCTTCTCCAACAGCCGAGCCTTGTTCACCTGGTAGGGCAGCTCGCTGACAACGATGCGCTGGCGACCGTTGCTGTCTTCCTCGAACTCGGCGCGGGCGCGCATCACCATGCGGCCACGGCCGGTGCGATAGGCCTCGCGGATACCGGCCACCCCGTTGATGATCGCGCCGGTGGGCAGGTCCGGCGCCGGGATGTACTCCATCAGCCCGTCGATATCCAGGCTCTCGTCGTCGATCAGCGCGATGCAGGCATCCACCACCTCGCCCAGGTTATGGGGCGGAATATTAGTGGCCATGCCCACGGCGATGCCGGAGCCGCCGTTGACCAGCAGGTTGGGGATCTTCGCGGGGAGCACGGTGGGCTCGCTCTCGGAGCCGTCGTAGTTCTCGTCGAAATCGACGGTTTCCTTTTCGATGTCCGCCAGCAGCTCGTGGGCGATGCGGGCCATGCGCACTTCGGTGTATCGCATGGCCGCGGCGTTGTCGCCGTCGATGGAACCGAAGTTGCCCTGACCGTCCACCAGCATGTAGCGCAACGAGAAGGGCTGGGCCATGCGCACGATGGTGTCGTAAACGGCGGAATCCCCGTGGGGATGGTACTTACCGATCACGTCACCGACCACGCGAGCGGATTTCTTGTAGGCCTTGTTCCAGTCGTTGCCCAGCTCCTTCATGGCGTAGAGCACGCGCCGGTGCACGGGCTTGAGCCCATCGCGCACGTCGGGGAGCGCGCGGCCCACGATCACGCTCATGGCGTAATCGAGGTAGGACTGCCGCATCTCGTCTTCGAGGTTTACGTGGAGAATCTCTTTGGCGACGCTGGACATCGAAACTCGCTTTTAAATCAGTCTGCTGGAGAAGCGACCGCAGGGTTTTCCGGACACTCGCAGGAAGCCGCAAATACTACCATAGAGCACGCGCGCGCGGCACCCGACAATGCGGCCAAGGCCCTCCGCTCCCAGGCAGGAGCGGCTCAGGAGCGCGAAAGCTTTTGAGCAGAAACCGGGGCGGGGGAAAGCCGGTCGCGGCCATGAGCCGCCCCTATCAGAGGATGGAAAACAAAAAACCCCGCGCGGAGGCGGGGCTTCGGACAGGACGGGGGCGGGGCTTACTCGGCCTCGGCCCGGTAGGCCTTTTCCACCACCACGGTCTCGCGGGGCACATCGCTGTGCATGCCCTGGTTACCGGTGGGCACCTTGGCAATCCGGTCCACCACGTCCATGCCCTCTACCACTTCGGCGAACACGGCGTAGCCGAAGTCGCGACTGCCGTGATCCAGGAAGGCGTTGTCGGTGAGGTTGATGAAGAACTGGGAGGTGGCGCTGTCCACCACCTGGGTGCGGGCCATGGAGAGGGTGCCGCGGCTGTTCTTCACGCCGTTGTCGGCCTCGTTCTTGATCGGCTCGCGGGTCTTCTTCTGATCCATCTCGGCGGTGAAGCCGCCGCCCTGGATCACGAAGCCGGGAATGACCCGGTGGAAGATGGTGCCGTCGTAGAAGCCCTCGTCCACGTACTGCAGGAAGTTCTGCACCGTGATCGGCGCCTTGTCCTCGTACAGCTTCAGCTTGATGTCACCGTGGTTGGTGGAAAAAACGACCATGGGGGAGTCTCCGTTGGCTGGGTTTTCGGCGTACGCAGAAGCCGGGCCGAACAGGGCCAGACTCCCGAACAGGAGCGCAAGAATAACGGAAGCGCGAAAACGGTGCATGTGCTGATCCTTTTCGTAAAACAATGATGCCTCGCGCAAAGGCCGCAAAGGCACCCAGGGAGACACTGAGCAGGTATCAGGCCTCGCCCAGCAGGCGGACAATCAACTGACGCAGATGCGTGGCGGTGGCGGCCGGGCGCTCCAGGGGGAACATGTGCCCCCCGGGCATGGCGCTCAATTGCAGGCCGAAGCGGCGCGCGAAGCGGCGCACCTCACCGCGCAGGGCCACATCGCTACCTTCGCCGTAGACCAGCGCCCCGGGCACCTGCAGGCGGGAGTAGCGATGCAGATCATGGGGGATGGTGCGGAATATCTCCACCTCCACCTCCGGGCGAAAGACCAGCTCCACGCCGTTCTCCGCCGCGGCGGTACCAAAGCGCACGTAGTCATCCAGACACTCCGGGTCGAAGGCACGGAACAGGCGCTTGCGCCCCAGCTGCGCCTTCACCTGCTCCCGGTCCGGCCAGTGGCGGCGCCGCCCGCGGCTCAGGCCGGCCGGCGTGAGGGCATCGACCTTGCCCAGGCGCTTGGCCGCGCGCATCACCAGCGCGCTGGCCCCGAACAGCACCGGCGGGTCCAGCATCACCACGGCACGGAACAGCGCCGGATGGCGCACGGCGGCGAGAAAGGTGAGCAGCGCCCCCAGGGAATGCCCCACACCCACCACCGGCTCGTCGGCACGGGCGCGCAGAAAATCCGCCAACTGGTCGGCCAGCCGCCCCCAGTTGTCGCTTACCGGGTAACGCTTGTCATGCCCCACCTGGTCGATGGCGATCACCCGATGATCCGGCTCCAGGCGGCGCAGCAGGGCCTTGTAGGCGCCGGAGGGAAAGCCGTTGGCGTGGGCGAAATGCAGCAAAGGCTTGTTGTTCAAGGGGACACCCATCCGCCGACTCAGCGGTCGCTGGCCTCTCCCCCTTCCAGGTCGTCCGCCTCCCGTACGGCCTCGGCCATCCACTCCTCTATGGCCGGCAGCCGCAGGATATGATCCCGATACGCCGCCTCCGGCCCGTCCAGCTCCACCCCGTAGGAATGGAAGCGCAGGGCCACCGGCGCATACATGGCATCGGCGATGCTGAACTGGCCGAACAGCCAGGGGCCCCGCGCGGCACTGCGCTCCAGACAGCCACGCCAGATCTCGCGAATGCGGGCTATGTCCGCCTCCACGTCCTCGGAGATGGGGTAATGCCCCATGTGCAGCCGGCAGTTCATGGGCAGCTCCCGGCGCAGCGCCGGGAAGCCGGCGTGCATTTCGGCCGCCAGGGCGCGAGCCGCGGCCCGCTCGCCCTTATCCTCCGGCCAAAGCTGCTTTTCAGGGAAGCGCTCGGCCAGATATTCGCAAATGGCCAGGGAATCCCAGACCCGCAGCTCGCCATCACGCAGCGCGGGCAGCAGGCCCGTGGGGCTGTAGGGAAGCACTCGCTCGCGGGATTCGGGGCGGTACAGGGGGATGCGCAGCTCCTCGAACTCCACCCCCGCCTGGCGCAGCACCAGCCAGGCCCGCAGGGACCACGATGAATAATTCTTGTTGCCGATCACCAGCGTCAGTTGGCCCATACGCTCCATCCTCATTCAACTTATTGCTTTAGTGTCGCATCCACTCAGCCCCGGGCCAACAGCCCCGCCATACGCTCCGGGTTGGGGCGCTCCACCACGCCCCGCTCCGTCACCAGCACATCCACGTACTCGGCGGGGGTGACATCGAACACCGGGTTCCAGGCCTCGGCCCCGACAGCCGCCACGGGCTGACCGCCCAGTTGCAGCACTTCCTCGGCGGGGCGACTTTCGATGGGGATACTGTCCCCGCTGGCGAGGCTCATATCGACGGTAGAGGTGGGCGCCACCACCATGAAGCGCAAGCCATGGGCGCGCGCCGCCAGGGCCAGACCGTAGGTGCCGATCTTGTTGGCCACATCGCCATTGGCGGTGATCCGGTCGGCGCCCACGATCACCCAGCTCAGCCCCCCCTGGCGCATCAGCGCGGGGGCGGCGGCATCGGCCAACAGGCACACGGGGATCTCGTCCCGGCCCAGCTCCCAGGCGGTGAGCCGCGCGCCCTGCAGCCAGGGGCGGGTCTCATCGGCGTAGACGCGGCTCAGCTTGCCCGCCGCCCAGGCACTGCGAATCACCCCCAGCGCCGTGCCATAACCGCCGGTGGCCAGCGACCCGGTATTGCAGTGGGTCAACACCGCCGTGGGGCCTTCTATACAGGCCGCCCCCAGCTCCCCCATGCGCCGGTTGGTCGCCAGGTCCTCGCTGTGTATCCGTTCGGCTTCGGCCAGCAGCGCCGGTTCCGGATCGCCATCGAGCCCGTCCAGCAGCGGCCGCATCCGCGCCAGCGCCCAGCCCAGATTCACCGCCGTGGGACGGGACTCGGCCAGCCGCGCCAGGTCCTCGGCGAAAGCCCCCCGCCAGTCCAGCGGCGAAGCCGCGTAGCGGGCCCGGGCCGCCAGCACCACAGCGTAGGCCGCGGCGATGCCGATGGCGGGCGCACCGCGCACCACCATATCGCGGATGGCCGCGGCCACGGCGGCCACGTCCTGGCAGAGCAGGTAACGCTCCTCGCCGGGCAGCAATCGCTGATCCAGCAACTCCAGCCCCTCGTCGGTCCAGGCAATCGGCCTTACCCTGTCAAAACCCGCGCTCACCATCACCTCCATCCGCCAAACCCGGAAGACACGCAATTCTGCCACAGCAACACGGCGGCGTAGGCGCGTTATACTCCGGCCGGCATCGAGCAAGGGTTGAAACAGAACAATGGAACACGTCGATCTGCTGCTGCACGCGCGCTGGGTCATTCCGGTGGAACCGCCGGACACGGTGCTGGAGCACCACAGCGTCGCGGTGCGCGATGGCCGGATACTCGCGATCCTTCCCCAGGCCCAGGCCCGCGCCGCCTACCGCGCCACCCGGGTGGAGGAGCTGGCCGATCACGCCCTGCTCCCCGGCCTGATCAATGCCCACACCCACTCCCCCATGAGCCTGTTGCGCGGCCTGGCCGACGATCTGCCGCTGATGCAGTGGCTCAGCGAGCACATCTGGCCCGCGGAGCAGGCCCACGTCAGCGCCGAATTCTGCCAGGACGGCGCCGAGCTTTCCCTGGCCGAGATGCTGCTGGGCGGCGTGACCTGCATGAACGATATGTACTTCTTCCCCGATGTGCTGGCCCGCAGCGCGGCCCGGGCAGGCATGCGCGCCGCGATAGGGATGATTCTGATCGATTTCCCCAGCGCCTGGGCGAGCGGACCCGAGGAATACCTGAGCAAGGGCCTGGCGCTGCACGATGAGTACCGCAACCACCCCCTGATCAGCACGCCCTTCGCCCCCCACGCGCCCTACACCGTTTCCGAGCCATGGCTGGAGCGGGTCGCCACCTTGGCCGAGGAACTGCAGGTAGCGGTGCACATCCACCTGCACGAGACCGCCCACGAGGTGGCGGAAAGCGTCGCGCAGACCGGTGAGCGCCCGATTGCCCGGCTGGACCGGCTGGGCCTGCTCAACCCGGGGCTGATGGCGGTGCACATGACCCAGCTCCAGGATGAGGAAATCGCCCGTCTCGCGGAGACCGGCAGCCACGTGGTGCACTGCCCGGAATCCAACCTCAAGCTCGCCAGCGGCTTCTGCCCCGCGCAAAAGCTGCTGGATGCCGGTGTGAACCTCGCCCTGGGCACCGATGGCGCGGCCAGCAACAACGATCTGGATATGTTCGGTGAGATGCGCACCGCCGCGCTGCTGGCGAAAGGCGTGTCCGGCGATGCCACCGCCCTGCCCGCCGCCCGCGCCCTGCACATGGCCACCCTGGGCGGCGCCCGGGCCTTGGGCCTGGAGGCGCAGACCGGCTCGCTGGTAGCGGGCAAGACCGCCGATCTCATCGCGGTGGACCTGTCCGGGCTGGACATGGAGCCGGTCCACGACCCGGTCTCCCAGCTGGTCTACGCCGGCAACCGCCAGCAGGTCAGTCACGTCTGGGTGGCCGGCCGTCACTTGGTAAACCAGCGTCGGCTCACCACTCTGGACAGGGAGGAGATCCTGGGCAAATGTCGCCGCTGGCGTGATAAGATCGCCGGCAAACAGTGACGCGGTGCACACCGCCGGAACGGATCTGAAATGAGCGCAGGCAGCACCAATGTAGACCCGCGGGAAGTGGCCAAATTCGACGCCGCCGCCGCCCGTTGGTGGGACCCGGAAGGGGAATTCAAGCCCCTGCACCAAATCAACCCCTTGCGCCTGGACTACATCGAGCGCCGCGCCGGTATCGCCGGCAAGCGGATCATCGATGTGGGCTGCGGTGGTGGCCTGCTCGCCGAGGGCATGGCCGCCCGCGGCGGCCAGGTGCTGGGGCTGGACATGGCCCCCGCCGCCCTGCAGGTCGCCCGCCTGCACGCCCTGGAGACCGGCACCGAGCTGGAATACCGCCAGGGCACCGTGGAAGATCTGGCCGAGGAGCAGCCCGGGCAGTACGACCTGGTCACCTGCATGGAAATGCTGGAGCACGTGCCCAGCCCCGCCTCGGTGATCGCCGCCTGCGCGAAGCTGGTCAAGCCCGGTGGGCAGGTGCTGATGTCCACCCTGCACCGCAACCCCAAGAGCTATCTGTTCGCCATCCTGGGCGCGGAGTATCTGCTGAAGATGCTGCCCAAGGGCACCCACGATTACCGTCAGTTCATCCGCCCCTCCGAACTGGAAGCCTGGGCCCGCGATGCCGGCCTGCAACTACGCGACCTCACCGGCATGAGCTACAACCCGCTCAGCCGCGAGTACAGCCTGGGCCGGGACGTGAGCGTGAACTATCTGGCCCATTTCACCCGAGTCGAGGATAGCGCGAACTGACATGCCGAAACCGCTGCAAAGCCGTGCCGTACTGCTGGACCTGGACGGCACCTTGCTGGACACCGCACCGGACCTGATCGGCACCCTCAACGATCTGCGCGCCGAAGAAGGCCTGGAACCGCTCACCGACGGCATGGTCTTTCCCGCCGTCTCCCACGGCAGCGGGCCGCTGATCAGCCGCGGCTTCGACCTGGAGCCCGGGCAAGCCCGCTTCCAACCCCTGCGCCAACGCTTTCTGGACCGTTACCAGGAACGGGTCAGCCTCACCACCCGCGCCTTCGACGGCATGGACGAACTGTTGCACGCCCTGGACGCCCTGGGCGTGCCCTGGGGCGTGGTCACCAACAAGCCCGGCGGCCTCACCGAGCCCTTGTTGAAGGATCTTGGCTATTACCATCGGGCCGCCTGCGTGGTCAGCGGCGACACCCTGCCCTGGCGCAAGCCCCACCCGGCACCCGTCCTGCTGGCCTGCGAGCAACTCGGCATGGCCCCGGCCGACTGTATCCTGGTGGGCGATGCCGCCCGGGACGTGGAAGCCGGCCACCGGGCCGGGGTCATGACCCTGGTCGCCTTGTTCGGCTACCTCGCCGCCGAGGATCGCTTCACCCATTGGGGAGCCGACGGCGTCATCCGCCACCCGCTGGAGGTGCTGCAATGGCTGGCCGGAGATGTCCGCGCCACCAGCCCACTGCCCCGGGCCTCCTGTTACGCATGAACGCCGAACAGTACTGTCGCGAAAAGGCCGCCGCGCGGGGCTCCAGCCTGCATTACACCTTGCGGTTCGCCGAGCGCGACCGCCAGCCGGCCCTCTACGCCCTGCACGCCTTCCATGCCGAGGTGATGAGCGCCGGGCGCGAGATCAGCGAACCCGCCGTCGCCTCGGTGAAGCTCAACTGGTGGCGCGAAGAGCTGGAGCGCCTGTTCCGCGGCGAAGGCCGCCACCCGGTCAGCCAGGCCCTCGCCCCGGCGCTGGAGCGCTATAACCTGCCCCGGGAATACTTCGAGGAGATGATCCAGGCCGCCCAGACCGACCTGGACTACAACGCCTACCCCGACTTCAAGGCCCTGAGCCTCTACTGCCACCGCGCCGGCGGCGCGCTGCAGGAACTGCTGGTGGAGGTCAACGGCTACCGGAACCGGGAAACCAGCCGCTACGCCCACGATCTGGGCATGGCGCTGCAGCTGGGCGAGATCCTGCGCCGGGTGCGTCAGGACGCGCTGGTCGGGCGGGTCTACCTGCCCGAGGACGAAATGCGCCGCGTCGGCATCGACCGGGGCGAGCTGCTGCGCCCCACCACCAGCGACAAACTGCGGGAATTCTTCGCCCTGCAGGCCGATCGCATCGACGATTTCACCACCCAGGCCCTGCAGCGCCTGGCCCCGGAAGATGCCCGCGCCCAGCGCAGCGGTCTGATCCGGCTGATCCTGCAGCGCCGGCTGCTGGACGAGCTGCGCGCCGAGCGCTTCCCGCTGCTCGATCGCGGCATCCACCTCACCCCGCTGCGCAAGCTCTGGCTTGCCTGGCGTACCGCCCGCTCCCCCGTCCGCGCCCGCAACAAGGAACTCGCCCGATGAGCGACCACGACGCCGACACCCTGATCTACGCCGATTACGACGCGCCCCTGGACCTGCTGCAGGCTCGCGCCATCCTGGTCACGGGTGCCGCCAACGGCATCGGCCGCGCCGTCGCCCTGGCGCTGGCCAACCACGGCGCCACGGTCATCCTGCTGGACAAGGACCTGCGCAACCTGGAAACGGCCTACGACGCCATCGAGAACAACGGCGCCCCCCAGCCCGCGCTCTACCCGCTGAACCTGGAAGGCGCGAGCCCCGAGGACTACGAACAGCTCGCCGCCAGCCTGCGGGAGAACTTCGGCCGCCTGGACGGCCTGGTGCACGTCGCCGCCGCCCTGGGCAAGCCCGCGCCGCTGGAGCTCTACGACATCGAGCAGTGGTACCGCAGCCTGCAGACCAACCTCAACGGCCCCTTCCTGCTCACCCGCGCCTGCCTGCCGCTGCTGCGCGAAAGCGATGCCGCCTCGGTGCTGTTCACCAGCGATGCCGCCGGGCGCGAGAAACGCGCCTACCAGGGCGCCTACGGCGTCGGCAAGGCCGGCATCGAAGGCATGATGCGCGTGCTCGCCGCCGAAACCGAAGGCAGCAGCGACATCCGCGTCAACAGCCTGGACCCCGGCCCCACCCGCACCGCCCTGCGCCGCAACGCCTACCCCGGCGAGAACGCCGCCCGCCTGCCCGCTCCGGATGCCGTGGCCGGCGCTTTCGTCTATCTTATGGGGCGCGACGGACGGCACCTGCACGGCCAGGCCTTGCGCGTGCTGCCGGCGGACGCGAAATAATTTGTATGAAGTTATGACAAGGCTCACAGAAACCCGCCAGGACGCGGACCTATAGTGGGCTCGGCACAATAAGAGGTAATTCCATGGAAGACGCGCTCAAACTGACCCAACTCCTCGACAGCGAACTGAGCGTGGCTGCCGTACAGGGCGCCGACATCCAGACTCTCATGGTCGCTTTCAAGCGCCTGTCGCTGACCACCGGCCAGGCCGTCTACAACTGGACGCCCAGCAACGGCCTGTACCGGCTAGGCGCCGAACACATCCTCATTCCTCGCACCCGCCAGCCCGTGGACGTGCTCTCCTACGTGCTGAGCAGCCGCCATTACGGTATGTACCTGCTCCACGAAATGGCCGAGCACCTGCGCAAGGCCCCGGTGCAGAGCCTGCTCAAACGCATCGTGCAGAAGCAGGACGGCGTGCGCCGGCTGGTGCTGCTGCTGGACGAGCACACCGAGATTCCCGCCGGGCTGGAAGAGGTGGTGGGCGTGGTGCGCTTCACGGCCCAGCGCGCCACCGGCACCGAGGGATAAGCCGCCCCCGCCGTCGCCGAAAGATCACTCGTTCTCGGGGCGCAGCGATACGTCGGCGGCGCCCTCTTCGTTGATGGACACCCGGAACAGGATAGGCTGGCAGCAGACCTGGCAGTCCTCCACATACTCCTGCTCGGGCACCGAGGGATCCAGCAGCACCTCCTGGCGGGCGTCGCAGTAGGGGCAGTGGATTTCGTTTGGAATGAGCTGATCCATCATGGGCACCTTTGAGAGCCTGGAAAAGGACAGCAGGGCAACACAGGCGGCAAGTGACGCGGGGGCGTCCCGGCTCGCCACGAAGAATTCGTTACAGCCGCAGGCGAGAACGCGAGGGTAATCGCGGCCATGAACCGCTCCTAGACGTCCTTGCGCCGCACCGGCGGGCTCATGGGGCGGCGCAGCCAGCTCACCAGCTGCTTCGGCAAATCCACGGCATCCGAGAATTCATGGCCCACCCCCGGCAGGATCTTCAAGGCCCGCTCCCCGGGCGCTTTCTGGTACGCACGCCTGGAATTGTCCACCGGGTTGACCGTGTCCGCCCCCCCGTGCACGAACAGCGCCGCGGCCCCGGGGCTGAGCGCCGAGAGCGCCTCGAGCCCTGAAGGCGGCGCGGCCAGGCTCACCAGCGCCTTCACACCGTCCAACTCGGCCACGGCCTCCACCGCCACCCGCAAGGCTTCGCCGTGGGCCACCAGCGCCAGCCGCCGGGCACCCGCTCGGGCCAGGAAATCCAGCCCCACCAGCGCATCCAGCACCGATTGCTCCGCATCCTCCGCCTGGCGGTAGCGCAGCCACAGGGCATGCATGCCCGCCTCGCGCAGGCTCATGCCCAGCTGCGCATAGAACCGCCCCCCGTTCGGCCCGCTCCAGCCCCCGCCCTGACCGAGCAGCAACACCCCCGCCTCGCTGCCGGTGGCGGGAAAATGCCGCAGCGTCACATCTCCCTGGTCCGTCTCGGCGCGGCAGACCACCCAGGCTTCGGTGGCCTGCTCCCGGTGCAGCGCGGAGAGGATCAGGCGGGGCGGGTTCATGCGCCGGTTCCAGTTTCCAGCGGCGCCTCGGTCCAGCCCGAATCGTCCGCCTGGTCGGCGGCCAGTTGCGACCAGGCCGCCAGCCCATGCTGGCTCGCCGGCGATTCGATGGCCGCCAGCGGGTCGTCGGGGCCGTCCGGGGTGAAGCCGCCCTGCAGGCCCTGAAAATCGTAGAGCTCGGGGTCGGCCAGATGGGACGGATTGACGTTGCTCAGGCTGCGGAAGATGTTGTGCAGCCGCTTGGGTTCGGCCCGCTCCCAGTCTTTCAGCATGCGCCCGATCTCGGCGCGCTTGAGGTTCTCCTGGGAGCCGCAGAGATTGCAGGGAATGATGGGGAACTGCTTCAGCGCCGCGTAGCGCTCGCAGTAGCGCTCGGGCACATAGGCCAGCGGCCGGATCACCACGTGCCGGCCGTCGTTGCTGCGCAGCTTGGGCGGCATGGCGGCGAGCTTGGCGCCGTAGAACATGTTCAGGAACAGAGTGGCGAGGATGTCGTCCCGGTGGTGCCCCAGGGCGATCTTGCTGATACCCATCTCCTCGGCGGCGCTGTAGAGCGCGCCCCGGCGCAGGCGCGAGCACAGGGAGCACATGGTCTTGCCCTCGGGCAGTACCCGCTTGACCACGCTGTAGGTGTCCTGCTCCAGAATACGGTAGGACACCCCCAGCCCTTCCAGATACTCGGGCAGGATGTGCTCGGGCCAGCCCGGCTGCTTCTGGTCCAGGTTCACCGCGATCAATTCGAAGCGCACCGGCGCGCGGGTCTGCAGCAGGCGCAGCATCTCCAGCAGGGTATAGGAGTCCTTGCCGCCGGACAGGCAGACCATGATCCGGTCGCCCTCCTCGATCATCCGGTAGTCGCGGATCGCGCTGCCGGTGAGGTGGCTGAGGCGCTTTTCCAGGTTCTTCAGGTTCATGGCGGCAAACCTACCGGATTTACACGCCGCTGGAAACGCCCCAGGCACGCCGATCGGCCGCCCCCGGGCCTGCCTCAGTTGAACAGGCGCGGTACGAACAGCACCAGATCGGGCACCAGGGTGACCAGGATCAGCACAGCCAAGGCGATGCCCAGCATGGGCAGGCTCGCCCGCGCCACCCGCTCCAGGGGCAGCTTGGCGATGGAGCAGACGATGAACAGGCACAGGCCGATGGGCGGTGTCGCCAGCCCGATCACCAGGTTCAGTACCACGATCACGCCCAGGTGCAGCGGATCCAGGCCCAGGGTCGCCCCCAGCTCCAGCAGCACCGGCACGGTGAGGATCAGCGCGCCGATGGGCTCCAGCAGCGCGCCCAGGATCAGCAGGCCGATGGTGATCATGGCGAGCAGCACGTACTTGTTATCGCTGATCTCCAGCATGGCGTTGACCACCGTCTGGGGCACCTGCTCGATGGTGAACACGAAGGCGATGATGTTCGCCATGGCCACCACCAGCATGATCACCGAAGAGATCACGGCCGTGTCATAGAGCACCTTGGCCAGCACCTTCATGGTGAGGGTGCGATACACCACCCCGGCGATGAACAGCGCATAGAGGCTCGCCACGGCGGCCGCCTCGGTGGGTGTGAACACCCCGGAGAGTATGCCGCCGAGGATGATGACGGGCAGCAGCAGCGCCGGCCAGGCGCCGGCGGTGGCGCGGAGGATCTCCCGCCCGTTGGCCGGGTCTTCCTTCGGGTAATTGCGCTTGCGGGCCACGTACACGGCATGGGCCATCAGCCCCAGGCCGATGAGAATGCCCGGCACGATGCCCGCCATGAACAGGCTCGCCACCGAGGTGCCGCTGAGCACCGCGAAGATGATCAGCTGAATGCTCGGGGGGATGATGGGGCCGATCACCGAGCTCACCGCGGTGAGCGCGGCGGCGTACTCGGCGTCGTAGCCGGCCTTCTTCATGCCCGGGATCAGCACCGAGCCCAGCGCTGCGGAATCCGCCGTGGCCGAGCCGCTCACCCCGGAGAAGAGCATGCTGGACATGACGTTGACCAGCGCCAGTCCGCCGCGAAAACGCCCCACCAGCACCTGGCAGAAGCGGATGATGCGCTCGGTGATCGCACCGGCGTTCATCAGATTGCCGGCGAGGATGAACAGCGGCACGGTCAGCAACACGAACTGATCCACGCCGGAGATCATCCGCTGGGGAAAGGCCCCCAGCAGATGCAGCTGATCGTTGAAGGCCACATAGGCCAGCGCCGAAAGCCCCAGCACCACCACGATGGGCACGCCGGCAATCAGCGACAGGCCAAAGGCCGAGAGAAAAGCACCCATCAGACGTTCTCCCCACGCAGGGTCCGCAGCACCTGAGCGCAGGTGCCGACCAGCACATGCAGCACCAGCAGGGCGCTGCCCACCGGCACCGCCAGATAGACGTAATACATGGACACCTGCAGGGCGCTGGAGGTCTGCACCCGGTTCCATTCCGCGTAGTCGTAGCCGTACCAGGTGAGCAGCGCGAACAGGGTGACCGTGGCCAGCCCCCCCAGCGCCATGAACACCGCCTGGAGGACGCGGGGCAGCCGGGCGGTGAACATTTCCACCGCGATCATCTCGCCCCGCGCAAAGGAGATGCCGGCGAACAGGAAGGTGATCCAGACCAGCAGGAAGCGGCTCAGCTCCTCGGACCAGGACAGGGAATCACCCAGCACGTAGCGGGCGAAGATCTGCAGGCAGACCACCGCCAGCATCAAGCCCATCAGGCCGGCGCCCAGCACGAAGAGCGCACGCTGGTAGGCGCGGTTCAGACCGTGCAGGACACGCAGAGGCGCGGAAGGGGCATGCATGGGGCGTACTCCTGGGCGGGGGCGTCAGGGGCGAGCGGCCGGGCGCACTGCCCGGCCGCTCGCCGGCGGCTTACTTGCGGGACTGCACGTCCTTGACGAAGGCCTCGATCAGCGGATGCTTCTCGGAGTACTCCGCGATCACCGGGGCGACGGCGTCCAGCACTTCGGCGCGATCTTCCAGCTCGTGGATCTGGAAGCCTTCGGCCTTCAGGGCCGCTTCCGCCTCCACTTCCTGCTCCTCGGCGCGGGCCACCTGCTCGCGGACGGTCTCCCGGGCGGCGTCCACCAGTGCCTGCTGCTGCGCATCGCTCAGGCGGTTGTAGAAGCGCGGGTTGACCACCACGACCGCCGGCCAGAAGTAGTGCTTGGTGCGGGTCAGGTGATCCGCCACCTCGTAGAGCTTCTCACTGTAGACGGAGGTGGTGTTGATCTCGGCCCCGTCCAGCACGCCGGTCTGCAGCGATGTGTAGATCTCGCCATAGGCCATGGGCGTGGGGCTGGCGTCCACCGCGTTCCAGATATCCAGGTGCAGCTTGGCGGGCACCACGCGGGCCTTCAGCCCCTTCATGCCTTCGAGGGTGGTTACTTTTTTCTTGGCCACCAGCAGGTTGCGCAGGCCGCCTTCGTAGTAACCCAGCCCCTTGAGACCGATGCCATCCAGCGAATCCAGCATCTGCTGGGCCACCGGCGAGGTGAAGGCATCGGCCAACTCGTCGTAGCTCTCGATCAGGAAGGGCAGCTGCAGGGCATCCATCACCGGGGTAAAACCGGAGAACACCGCCGAGGAGATCACCGCCGCGTCCACGGTGCCCAGGCGCACGCCTTCCAGCAGCTGCTTGTCGTCACCGAGCTGGCGCGCGGGGAAGATCTGCACCTTCAGCTCGCCGTCGGTCTTCTGCTCCACCGCTTCCTTGAACAAGGCCGCCCCGGTGTGGAAGGGGTGGCTGGTCTGGGTCACATGGCCCAGCTTGATGGTGGTCTGGGCCGCGGCCGTATGAACAATGCCGCCGGCCAGTGCGGCGGCGGTCAGGATACCCGTCAACAGGCGTTTCATGATGTTCTCCTCCCTCCAATGGGAAACTTCCAGCCAAGTGTGGTCAGTAAAACCCGTGTAGACCTGCGTGGGCCTACTTCTTTTCGCTCTTCAGTTGGTCGCCGACCGCGAAGCGGCCCGGCGGCACCTCGTTCACCCACACCCTGATGGATTGCATGGGTGCCTCCAGGGTGCGATTCACCACCTGGGCCACTTCCTTGATGCATTGCTGCACCTTGGCCTCGTCCCGTCCCTCTACCACGGTGATTTCAACGATGGGCATGCCGGACTCCTCAAGAGCATGTCGGTGGACCGCCGTATCGATAGCCGATACCGCTGTTTCGCCCAAACAGTATATCCGGGGACACAATCGGGCTGTCAACGCTTATGTCTCGTTTACCGATACGCTTGTGTCATTTTTTGATATTCGTATACTCTGGCCTCATCACCTTGAACGCGAACCAGACGAGGCCGCCCATGAGCACGTATCTGCTGCGCCTGTACGAAGACCGCATTCCCGCCTCCCACGCGCCGGTGCACCTGCCCTGCGCGCCGCGGGCCGTCTACCTGCGCGAGGGCGGCCTGACGATCGAGGACGACTGGAGCAGCCAGTTCCTGCCCGGCGACACCGCCCAGGTCAGCGAGGACGAACTGACCCTGCTCGCAGGGCCTGATGGCGCCACGGTGTGGCGCTGGGAGCTGGCCGATGCCGATGGACCGGGCCAAGGGGAGCTGCGCTCCGCGCCGGCCTGCGAATCCACCCTGAAACTCGAGGCCGAGATCGAGCTGGATGACGGCTTCAGCTGGATGATGCGCTGCGACCGGGTGGAATTCCCGCCCGGCGGCGTGGCGTTGACCCATGTACATCAGGGCCCGGGCATCCGCATCGTGCTGGAAGGCGAGATCACCATAGAAACCGAAGGCACGGTGGCCAGCCACAAGGCCGGCGAGGCCTGGCTGGAGCGGGGCCATTACCCGGTGCTGGCCCCCACCACCGAGGCCGAGCCCACCACCTTCATCCGCTGCTTCTTCGTACCCCGGGGCAGCAAGGGCCGCAGCTCCATCCGCTACGTGCGCGCCGAGGATGCCGCCGCGCCCAAGGTCCAGCGCTACAAGGTGTATGCCGAGCGCCAGGTGGATCTGGCTTGCCTGTAAGCAGCATGACGGAAGGACGAACCATGAGCGCGCAGCACACCGCCGACGCCGGGCAGCCGGAATCACCGGAACGCGGCGGCTTGAGCGGCCTGCCCACCACGGTGGTCTCCCTGCGCATCATCGAGGCGCTGGGGCAGGCCGGGGCCGAATGCGGCGTCACCGAACTGGCCCAGGCGCTGGACATGCCCAAGGCCCGGGTGCACCGCCACCTGGTCAATCTGCGCGACAGCGGTTACGTGGCCCAGAACCCGCGCAACAGTCGCTACAGCATCGGCTGGCGGCTCTACCTGCTGGGTCAGCAACTGGTGAACCGTTATGACGTGGTGAGTCTGGCCAAACCCGTGATGGAAGCCCTGCGGGACCAACTGGGCCAGACGGTGGTGATCTCCACTTACACCGATCAAGGCATGGTGGTGCTGGATTTCCTCTCCGGGCGTCGGGCGGTGGAAATCGTCATGCGCGCCGGCACCCGCTTCAATTTCAACGCCGTGGCCCAGGGCAAGATCGCCCTGGCCTACGGCCCGCCGGAGCTGCTGGAAAAGACCCTGGCCGGGCCGCTGGAGGCCAGCACTCGCCACACCATCACCGACCCGGAGCGGCTGCGCTCGGAAGTGGAGCTGGCCCGGCGGCGGGGCTGGGCGGATGCGCCGGAGGAGATCTTCACCGGCGTCAACGCCCTGGCCGCGCCCATCTTCCGCGGCGACGGCAGCCTGTACGGCACCCTGGCGCTGACCGGGTCCATTCATTATCTGCCGAGCAAGCCGCTGGAACCGACAGTGGTTGCGCTGCTGACCGCCGCCCGGGAGATCTCCACCCTGCTCGGGTATCGCCTTCCACGCTAGGCAGACACTCCTGGCCGCGAAGGCTTTCCGCGCCGGCGCCTGCCAGGCAAAGCCCCGGTGCCCGTTCATGTTTTCCGCGCGGCGTACTCGACAAAACCGCTTGCGTAGTAGACCATTGCGCCCTCTTCCAGCCCAGCCCCCAGAGTTGACCCTTAGTGATCGAAAATCTTCGTAATATCGCCATCATCGCCCACGTGGACCATGGCAAGACCACCCTCGTGGACCAGCTTCTTCAGCAGTCGGGTACCCTCGGCGAACGCAACGATCCTGGCGAGCGCGTCATGGATTCCGGCGATCTGGAGAAAGAGCGCGGCATCACCATCCTCGCCAAGAACACCGCCATCAACTGGCGCGACTACCGCATCAACATCGTCGACACCCCGGGCCATGCCGACTTCGGCGGCGAGGTGGAGCGCGTCATGTCCATGGTGGATTCGGTGCTGCTGCTGGTGGATGCGGTGGACGGCCCCATGCCCCAGACCCGCTTCGTCACCCAGAAGGCCCTGGCCCAGGGCCTGCGCCCCATCGTGGTGATCAACAAGATCGACCGCCCCGGCGCCCGCCCGGACTGGGTGCTGGACCAGACCTTCGACCTGTTCGACCGCCTGGGCGCGACCGATGAGCAGCTGGACTTCCCGGTGGTCTACGCCTCGGGCCTGAACGGCTACGCCGGGCTGGACGCCGAAGTGCGCGCGGGGAACATGGACCCGCTGTTCCAGACCGTGATCGACAAGGTGCCCGCCCCGAACGTGGATCCGGACGGCCCCTTCCAGCTGCAGGTCAGCTCCCTGGACTACAACAGCTACGTGGGCGTGATCGGCATTGGTCGCGTCAAGCGCGGCCGGGTCAAGAGCAACACCCCGGTGATCGCCATCGACCGCGACGGCAAGCAGCGCAACGGCCGCATCCTGCAGGTGCTGGGCTTTCTCGGCCTGGATCGGGTGGAAGTGGACGAAGCCCAGGCCGGGGACATCATCGCCTTCACCGGCATGGACGAGCTGAACATCTCCGACACCCTGTGCAGCCCCCAGCAGCCCGAGGCGCTGCCGCCGCTCACGGTGGACGAGCCCACCGTGACCATGACCTTTCAGGTCAACACTTCCCCCATGGCCGGTCGCGACGGCAAATTCGTCACCTCCCGTCAGATCCGCGAGCGGCTGATGCGCGAGCTGGTGCACAACGTCGCCCTGCGGGTGGAGGAAACCGAGGACCCGGACAAGTTCAAGGTCTCCGGCCGCGGCGAGCTGCATCTGTCCATCCTCATCGAGAGCATGCGCCGGGAAGGTTATGAACTGGGCGTCTCCCGCCCCGAGGTCATCGTCCGCGAGATCGACGGCGAGCAATGCGAGCCCTACGAGCAGCTCACCGTGGACGTGGAAGAAAGCGACCAGGGCGGCGTGATGGAGAAGCTGGGCACCCGCGGCGGCCAGCTGCAGGACATGATGCCCGACGGCAAGGGCCGGGTGCGCCTGGACTACATCATCCCGGCGCGCGGCCTGATCGGTTTCCGCACCGAGTTCATGACCGCCACCTCCGGCACCGGCCTGATGTACCACGTCTTCGACCACTACGGCCCGGTGAAGGCCGGCACCTTCGGCCAGCGCATCAACGGCGCGATGGTGGCCATGGCCCAGGGCAAGGCCCTGGCCTACGCCCTGTTCAACCTGCAGGAGCGCGGCAGCCTGTTCATCGGCCACGGCGACGAGGTCTACGAAGGCATGATCATCGGAATGAACAGCCGCGACAACGACATGGTCGTCAACCCACTGAAAGCCAAGCAGCTGACCAATATCCGCGCCGCCGGCTCGGACGAGAACCTGGTGCTCACCCCGCCGATCCGCATGAGCCTGGAGCAGGCGCTGGAGTGGATCGACGATGATGAACTGGTGGAGGTCACCCCGGCCGCCATCCGCCTGCGCAAACGCTTTCTCAAGGAGCACGAGCGCAAGAAATCGGCGAAGAAGAGCTGAGTCGTTTCGCCCGGCGGGCACAGGATAAAAGAAGGGGCCGCTCGGCCCCTTCTTGTTCTCAAAAGGCTGACTGACCGGCTAACGTCGCCGGGCGGCGTAAATCTCCCGTGGATTGCCGCAGCAGGGGCTGGGGGGCGTGGCCGCACCGGCCTGTTTCAGCCGAACCCGCCGACGTACAACCCAGGCATCCTCGTTCGAAACGACGCCGTAGTACTCCCTCAGTGCGTCGCCTGCAGGCGGGGTTCCGCGCTGTCGCTGATGTAGTACACATGCAGCGGCTCGCCGCGGCTGGGGCCCATGCCCGGCGACCCTATCGGCATGCCGGGCACGGTGATGCCGATGACCGGGGGGCGCTCGGCCAGCAGCTTGTGGATGCTCTCCACCGGCACATGGCCCTCGACCACATAGCCGTCGATCAGCGTGGTGTGGCAGCTGGCCTGCTCCCGGGTCAGCCCGTGTTCGAGCTTGATCGGCGTCATGTTGTTCCGGTCCACCACCTCCACCTCGAAGCCCTGCTCACGCAGGTAGTCCACATAGGCGGTGCAGCAGCCGCAGGTGGGGCTCTTGTAGAGCGTGGCGGCAAGATCCGCCGCCAGGGCGGAGACGGGCAGCGCCAGAGCCAGCGCGGCAAACAAATGCTTGATTCGGTTCATGTCGGTTCTCCCGCATTTCATTAAATCTGATCGGTCTTGCAAAACAGCGAAGAGACACCGATCAAATGCGCAGGGCGTAGAACCTGAGAATGGGGGAGCGCCCGGGTCTGGGCGTGTCTGACAAGGCAGGCTTGAGGCGCCAGGGCGCGCTTGCAAGAAACAGCACCAACGCCGGCACGGCGGCCGGCAAGGGCGACGTCGGCTCACTCGATATCAGCGCGTCCTGATCCAGGGTCGGCCCATTGCCGCCGGACATGCTCGGGCACTCGCCCCCCGGGCAGACCACCATGGCCGGCATCGCGGTGTGGGCATGGTGCTCCATGGCCGCGGCCGCCGGTGTCGCATCGGCGACCGCCGCCGGCGCGGCAGGCCTCAGGCAGCCGGCGAACACCGTCGACAGCCATAGCGCCAGCGTGACCATGAGGGCCAGGCTGACGAGGCGGCGGTGTTTGCGCAGGCGGTGAAACAAGACTGGGCTCCTGCCAGTGGGTGTACAGACCGTGGCCAGACCCGGCTCGCCAGCGGTAGCCGCTAATGTCGCCGGGAATGGCTGGATGTGCAAGCTTGCCAGCCATGGATAGCGAACGCGCGGTCAAAGTTCCGCCGACGGCGCCACATCCGGCCTCCCAGCACCCGCAGCAACCCCGGGAATGCTCGCCGCCAGGATGTTCAACGTCTGTCGGTTTTCCCGCCAAGGAGACACTGAATCAATACCCCGGACTGGCAGTAACATCAGAGCCGTGATAGGAATCTCGGTATGCATAGCCTGCGACGCATCATCGCCATCGTGGTCATCGGCATTCTGGGCATCCAGACCGGAGCGCTGGCGCTGCATGTACATATCCCGGCCTTGACGCCTGCCACTGCTACCGTGGTCGACAGTCACTCGCATACCGCCGATCAACCCGGGGACCGTGAGACCGATCACCACGGTCCGGTCTGCACCGCCACGCAATCCTGTTTCCCCATCGGCCATGCCGCGGCATTACCCCTCGTCGCCTCCCCGAGTCCGTTGCCGGTGCCGGCGCAGGCGGCGCCGGTGGCTCTGCCCTCTCCCCGCCACGACACCCTGCTGCGACCTCCCCGCGCCTTCGGCTAACCCTCACCAGGCTTAGGCTTGCGCGCGGCGCCACCGGCCATCATTGCCGGCAATACGAGCTGCCGCGCCATACAAGCACGGCTCTCCGAGCAAGCAATCCTGTGGAGGTCCCATGAAGACCGAACCGGACAAAACCACCCGCTATCGGCAAGGCAGCCTGAGCCTGTCGGGCACGGTCATGCTGGGCACTGGCGTGATGATAGGTGCGGGGATTTTCGCCCTCACCGGGCAGATGGCGCAAATGACGGGCGCACTCTTTCCGTTGGCCTTTCTGACCGCCGCCGTGGTGGTGGCTTTCAGTGCCTATTCCTACATCAAGATCTCGAACGCCTATCCGTCGGCCGGCGGCATCGGTATGTATCTGTACAAGGCCTACGGCGACGGCCTGCCCACAGCCTTCAACGCCTTGCTGATGTATTTCTCGATGGTCATCGCCCAGAGTTTTCTGGCGCGCACCTTCGGCGCCTACGCCGTGCAGCTTTTCGGCGCCGGCGAGCATGGCCGCCTGGTGCCAATGCTCGGGGTGGGGCTCATTCTGGTGGCCTTCGCGCTGAACCTCGCAAGCAACCGCCTGATCCAGGGGGTGGCATCCCTGCTCGGCCTGCTGAAGATCGCCGGGATACTGCTCTTCGGGCTCGTGGGCGTCTGGCTCGCCGATAGTCTGGCGGTGGATGTCTCCTCCGCGGGCCAGGCCGGAGGCGTCGGCAACTTCCTCGGCGCGACGGCCCTGGGAATACTCGCGTTCAAGGGCTTCACCACCATCACCAACAGCGGCTCGGAGGTACGGGACCCCCATCGCAACGTCGGTCGCGCCATCGTCATCTCCATCGCCGCCTGTGTGGTGATCTACGCGCTGGTGGGCTTCGCCGTGGCGAGCAATCTCTCGCTGGCCGAGATCATCGAGACCCGGGACTACTCCCTCGCCGCCGCCGCCCGTCCGGCGCTGGGGGATTACGGTGTCTGGTTCACGGTCGTCATCGCCATGATGGCCACCGCCGGCGGCATTCTGGCCAGTATCTTCGCGGTGTCGCGCATGCTGGCCATGCTCACGGAAATGAAACTGGTGCCGCACAGCCACTTCGGCATGCCGGGCAGCATCCAGAAACACACGCTGGTGTATACCGTGGTGCTGGGGCTGTTCCTGACCGCCTTCTTCGACCTGTCACGGATTGCGGCGCTGGGTATCGTCTTCTACCTGGTGATGGACATCGCCATACACTGGGGGGTGTTGCGCTATCTGCGTGAGGATGTGCAGGCCCGGGCCTGGGTGCCGGTGGTGGCGATCGGGCTGGATGTGCTGGTGCTGGGCGGGTTCGTCTGGGTCAAGCTGCAGTCGGATCGCCTGGTGATCAGCGTGGCGCTCGGGGCAATGGCCGTCATCGCTGTCGGCGAGCAGATTTTTCTCGGCAAAGCGCGATCGAACAAGAGGACAACATCATGATGGAAGGACACATGTACGGCAACATGATGTGGGGCGGGCATTGGCTGTGGATGCTGCTGATCGCCCTGGTGGTGGTCATCCCCGTCTGGCGTATCTGCCAGCGCGCGGGCTTCCCGGGCTGGCTCGGCCTGCTGAGCCTGATTCCCATGATCAATCTGGGCCTGCTCTATTTTCTCGCCTTCGCGGACTGGCCGGCGGACAAGGAGAACACATGAACACGCAACACCAAGCCCGACAGGACGAGCACACCGTCAAGGACCCCGTCTGCGGCATGTCGGTGGACCCGCACACCACGGAACACCGAAGCCAGCATGCGGGGCAGAGCTGGCATTTCTGCTCGGCACACTGCAAGTCCCGGTTCGACGACGATCCGCAGCGGTACACCGACCCCAGCGCCGCACGCGAAGAACCCGTAGACCCGGGGGCCATGTACACCTGCCCCATGCACCCGGAGGTTCGACAGCAGGGCCCCGGCGACTGTCCGATCTGCGGCATGGCGCTGGAGCCTGAACAGGTCAGCCGCGACAGCGAGCCCTCCGAAGAACTGCGGAGCATGACCTGGCGCTTCTGGGTGGGCCTGGTGCTGACGCTGCCGGTGTTCCTGCTGGAAATGGGCGGGCACTTGGTCGCGCTGGACCGGATCGTGCCGCCGCAAATGTCCAACTGGGTGCAACTGGCCTTCGCAACGCCGGTGGTGCTCTGGTGCGGCTGGCCGTTCTTCGTCCGGGGCTGGAAGTCGATACTCAGACGCCAGCTGAACATGTTCACCCTGATCGCCATCGGTACCGGCGTGGCGCTGCTCTACAGTCTGGTGGCCACCCTGGCGCCGCAGATCTTCCCCGATGCCTTCCGCCAGCAGGACGGCTCGGTGGCGGTCTATTTCGAGGCTGCCGCGGTCATCGTCGTGCTGGTGCTGCTCGGCCAGGTGCTGGAATTGCGGGCTCGCGAGAAGACCTCCGGCGCCATCAAGGCACTGCTGGACCTGGCCCCCGCCACGGCGCGCAAGCTGGACGACCAGGGCGGCGAGCAGGACGTTTCGCTGGATCAGGTCGAGGTCGGCGATCGCCTGCGGGTACGCCCCGGCGACAAGGTGCCGCTGGATGGCGAGGTGCTGGAAGGCGGCTCCCACGTCGACGAATCCATGGTCACCGGCGAGCCGTTGGCGATCCGCAAGCAGGCGGGTGATGCCGTGATCGGCGGCAGCATCAACCAGCAAGGCAGCTTCATCATGCGCGCCGACAAGATCGGCCGCGACACCATGCTCTCCCAGATCGTGCAGATGGTGGCCAGCGCCCAGCGCAGCCGGGCGCCGATCCAGGGCCTGGCGGACCAGGTGTCCGCCTGGTTCGTGCCCGCGGTCATCGTCATCGCGGTGCTTGCTTTCATCGTCTGGTCCCTGGTCGGGCCGACCCCGCCCATGGCCTTCGGCCTGATCGCCGGCGTCAGCGTGCTGATCATCGCCTGCCCCTGCGCGCTGGGCCTGGCCACCCCCATGTCCATCATGGTCGGGGTCGGCCGCGGCGCCCAGAGCGGCGTACTGATCCGCGACGCGGAAGCATTGGAGCGCATGGAAAAGGTGGACACCGTGGTGGTGGACAAGACCGGCACCCTGACCGAAGGCAAGCCCCAGGTGACCCGGCTGGTACCGGCCACGGGTGTCAGCGACGAGGAACTGATGCGCTACGCCGGCGCGCTGGAGAAAGGCAGCGAACACCCACTGGCCCATGCCATTCTGGAGAAGGCCCGGGAGATGGAACTCGACCTGCCGGACGTGGAAGGCTTCGATTCGCCCAACGGCAAAGGGGTCACCGGCACGCTGGACGGCCTGCGCGTACTGATCGGCAACCGCCTGCTGATGGAGGCGGAAGGAGTCGACAGCGCCGCCCATGAGCAGGAGGCGGACCGCCTGCGCGAGGATGGCGCCACCGTGATCTTCGCCGCGGCGGGCGGCAGGGTCCTGGGCCTGCTGGCCATCGCCGACCCGATCAAGGAAACCACCCGTGCCGCCATCGACGCCCTGCATGAAGACGGCATCCGCGTCGTCATGCTCACCGGTGACAACCACACCTCGGCTGTAGCCGTGGCCCGGAAGCTCGACATCGATGAGGTGAAGGCGGAAGTGCTGCCCGAGGACAAGGGCAAGATCGTCCGGGAATTCATGGAGGCGGGTCGCGTCGTCGCCATGGCCGGCGACGGCGTCAACGATGCGCCGGCGCTGGCGACAGCGGATGTCGGCGTGGCCATGGGCACCGGCACCGATGTCGCCATCGAAAGTGCGGGCATCACCCTGCTGCGGGGCGATCTGATGGGCATCGTCGAGGCACTGCATCTATCCCGGGCCACCATGCGCAACATCCGCCAGAACCTGTTCTTCGCCTTCGTCTACAATGCCGCCGGCGTGCCCATCGCCGCGGGGGTGCTGTATCCCTTCGCCGGCATCCTGCTGTCGCCCATCTTCGCCGCCGCGGCCATGTCGCTGTCTTCGGTCAGCGTCATCGCCAATGCGCTGCGGCTGCGGGTGACGAAATTGTCCTGAGCACGCCCGGGACGCTCCGCAGAGGGCAGCACGAACGGCTGCCCTCAACATTTCCCCGCGGCAGCCGTTATAACGAGTACCAACGACCACGCCTCAGCTACGGGGAGAATGCTCATGACCGCTGTCCTGCGCCAGTTCAGGATTCGCGCCCGGATGTCACTCATCGCGGCCTTCGTGGTGGCGTCCATGATGGCCATCGCCTGGATGGCCGCGAGCACCCTGGAGCGCGAGCTCTGGGACGCGAGTCGCCAGCGCATGGCCGAGGTGGTGCAGACCGCCAGCGGTGTGCTCAAGCACTACCACGCCCTGGAGCAGTCCGGCGAACTGACCCGACGCCAGGCACAGGAGGCCGCCAAAACCGCCGTGGCCGGCATGCGCTACGGCGAGGACGGCTATCTGTGGATCAATGACCTGCAACCGCGCATGGTGATGCATCCCGAACAACCGCAACTCGACGGCACGGACCTCAGCAGCAAGACCGACCCCAACGGCAAGCGCCTGTTCGTGACCTTTGTCGAGGTCGTCCGTGAGCAGGGTGCCGGTTATGTGGATTACCTCTGGCCCAAGCCCGATCACGACGAGCCGGTGGAGAAAGTCTCTTACGTGCAATTGTTCGAGCCCTGGGGCTGGGTCCTGGGCTCGGGCGTGTACATGGACAGCGTGCAGGCGGCGCTGGCCGAGCGGCTGTTGCTGGAGGCGGGCAAGGTCCTGTTGGTGCTGATCCTGCTGGCGGCGCTGTCCGCCCTGGTGGTGCGCAGCATCACCGGCCCGCTGGGCGCCACCATCGCCCGACTCCGGGATATCTCCGAAGGCACCATGGACCTCACCACGCGGGTCGACACCAGCGGCCGCGACGAACTCAGCGAACTGGCCCGGAGTTTCAACAAGCTGTTGCTGTCGGTGCAGGAGGTGATCCGCGAGGTGGGCCGCTCCAACGGCCAGCTGAGCAGTTCCACCGAGACCCTGAGCCGAGTCACCGCCAGCGCCCGCGAGGGCATGCACAGCCAACAGGCCGACACCGAGCAGTTGGCCAGCGCCATGAATCAGATGCTGGCCACGGTGCAGGAAGTCGCCCGCAATGCCGCCACCGCCGCCGACGCCACCGCTCAGGCTGAAGGCGAGGCGGGTAACGGCCGCCGGGTCGTGGAATCCACCATGGCCGCCATCGGGGCGCTCTCCGAGGAGCTGGAACGCTCCCGGGACGAGGCCGCCAGCCTGGCCGAGGATTCCCACAGCATCGGCACTGTGCTGGATGTGATCAACGGCGTGGCCGAACAGACCAACCTGCTGGCGTTGAACGCCGCCATCGAGGCGGCCCGAGCCGGCGAGCAGGGCCGCGGCTTCGCCGTGGTGGCCGACGAGGTGCGCACCCTGGCCCAGCGCACCCAGGAATCCACCCAGGAGATTCAAGGCATCATCGAGCGGCTGCAGGGCAAAGCTCAACAGGCGGTGGAAGGCATGGCCGAGACCGCCAAGCGGGCAGCCGCCTCGGTGGCCGAGTCGGCGCAGGCGGGCGATGCACTCAACGCCATCGCCACGGCGGTGTCCACCATCAACGACATGAACACCCAGATCGCCAGCGCCTCCGAGGAGCAGGCCTCCACCGCCGAGGAGATCAGCCGCAGTGTCAGCCACATCCGCGATGTGGCGGTGGAGACCGCCCAGGGCGTGGATGAAAGCCAGAGCGCGGCCCGGGAAGTGGGCGATGTGGCGCAGCGCCTGCAGGGCCTGCTGAACCGCTTCCGGGTCTGAGCAACCGGGCCGTCCTGGCCTTCCCACACGGCGGGCCCATACTGTGGGCTTCACCGCAGGTGACACGGTGCAAGTCTGCCTGCCGTGGCCGGCGCCCGCGGGCGCCGCGCGCGATGTGGGGTTCCCGGCAGGCCCCACCCCGCGGTTCTTATGTCCCCGCGGCCAGGCGTGCCTTGCGCTCGCGCCAGTCCGGCAGGGCCTCGTCCATCAACGCATAGAAGCGCGGGCTGTGATTGAACTCCCGCAGATGGCACAGCTCGTGGACGATGACGTAATCGATACAGGCCAGCGGCTGCTTGATCAGTTCCAGATTGAGGTTGACCCGCCCGCGACTGGAGCAACTGCCCCAGCGGCTACGCATCCAGCGCAGACCCAGCTCGGGTAACGGAATGCCCCAATGGGCCAGCGCCCCATGGCAGGCGGCCAGCCGTTCGGCGAAGACCTGCCGGGCCTGCTGCCGGTACCAGGCGTGCAGCGCCTCACGCAAGGCCGCCGGGTCGTCCGGCCGGCGCAGCCGCAAGACGATGGCGCCACCGGTGAACTCGCCGCCCTTCGGCCCCAGCCGCGCCCGCAAGGGGTAGCGCTCTCCCAGGTACGGGTGCCGCGCGCCATTCTCGAAACGCAGCGGTTCGGGCCGTGGCCGGGCCTGCAGTTCAGCCTGTTTCCCCAGCAGCCAATCCAGCTTCTTCAGCAGAAAGCCTTCCGCCTCAGCGGCGGAGCATTGCATCGGCGCGCGCAGCTCCACCCGACCGTCGGGGTGCAGATACAGGCCGATGCTGCGCCGGCGACTGCGGCGCAGGGTGTAGTCGATGCGGTGTCCGTCCCGACGCAGGGTGCGGGTATCGCCACTCATGCTCAAATCACCAGCGGCGGCTCATCCAGCAGCGCCAGCTGCTCGCGCAAGGCGAGCACATGGTCCTCCCAGTAGCGCGTACCGTTGAACCAGGGGAAGGCCAGCGGAAAGGCCGGGTCGTGCCAACGTCGGGCCAGCCAGGCGGCGTAGTGCATCATGCGCAGGCTGCGCAGGGCCTCGATCAGGTGCAGTTCGCGCCGATCGAAGTCGTGGAATTCCTCGTAGGCCTCGACGATGTCCGAAAGCTGCAGGCTCATCTCCGCCCGGTCCCCGGAGAGCAGCATCCACAGATCCTGCACCGCCGGCCCCTGGCGGCAATCGTCCAGGTCGACGAAATGCGGCCCCTCGTCGGTCCAGAGGATGTTGCCCGGGTGGCAATCGCCGTGCAGGCGCAACTCGGCCACGTCCCCGGCCCGCTCGAAGCCCCGGGCAATGCCGTCCAGCACATCGCGACTGAGGCTCTCGTAGGCCTCGAGAATGTGAGCGGGCAGCCAATCGCCCTCCAGCAGATACTGCCTGGAGGCCTCGCCCATGTCGGCCATGCTCAGGGTCGGTCGATGCTCGAAGGGCCGCGCCGCGCCCACCGCATGAATACGCCCCAGGAAGCGGCCCAACCACTCCCGGTGCTCCGGCAGGTCCAACTCCGGACCGCGCCCCCCTCGGCGCGGGTAGCAGGCGTAGCGAAAACCGGCGTGCTCGTGCAGGGTCTCGCCGCCTACGCGCAGTGGCGCGACCACTGGAATCTCGTGACCCTGCAACGCCTCGGCGAAGGCGTGCTCCTCGCGAATCTGCTCATCGCGCCAGCGTTCCGGGCGGTAAAACTTCACCACCAGCGGTTGGGCGCCTTCCAGGCCCACCTGATAGACCCGGTTCTCGTAGCTGTTCAGCGCCAGCACCCGGCCGTCGCTGAGATAACCCAGGCTCTCCACCGCGTCCAGCACACAGTCCGGCGACAGGGCCTGGTAGGGATGTTCGGCTGTCTCGTTCATGAGCGCATGGTAACGCCTATTGCCCCGCCGGGCGCCCATGAAAAAAAATCCCCGGCCGAAGCCGGGGATATCCGAAGGGGGCAGCTGCCTGCCCGGAAGCTATGCCGGCATCCGCGTGCTCAGTTGCACTGCCCGGCCTCGAAGAAGCCCTGAGCGGTTTCCTTCACGTAGGTGTAGGAGCCCGCCAGGCCGCCCAGGGAATCATCGCCGCCCTGGGTGTAATAGCCACCGGAGTAGTAGGCGCGGCCATTCCAGTCATGGTTGTTGTTGGTGGTGTACCAGTCCTGGCAGACAAAGCCGCCGCCACCGCCGCCGCTACCACCGCCGCCGCTTCCGCCACCACAGGCGGCAGGCTTGGCGGTGAACCATTCACCGGCGGCCCCTTCGTGCAGGGTCACCTCGGACCAGGTGTCGAAGTAGTAGCCGATGCTCTTCGCATCCCCGGTGGTGATGGCGTAGAGATCGTAATTACCACCCTTGCTCGCACGACTGGCATCCAGATGCGCCTTGGGCGACGCGGTGACGCTGGCGCAGCTTTCCGCCGGGGCGTTCGGGTCGCTGACGATCACGGTGCGGGTCTTGCTCGCCACATTACCGCTGCTGTCTTCGGCCGTGTACGTGCAGTAGTACTCACCTACAGTGGACGTATCCACATCGCAGGCCGCGTTCACCGACAGGGCTCCGTCCTCCGGGTCCGTCGCGCTCGCCCCCGGGTCGCTGAAGCTGCTGTACAACGCCAGCTCCATCGGGTTGTCACCGCTCAGGGTGATCTGCGGTTTGCCGTTCGCCGGCGCGCCGCCGCTGCCGTCACGGGCATGGCGACTGAAGAAGTCCCAGACCAGATCCGGGTAGCTGGGCCCGCTTCGGCGGTTGTAAGCAGCCTCGCTGCCATCGGCACCCGCCACCCAGTAATGCCCATAGTCGCTGTCGCTGGTGTCCGGGGTTTCCAGGGGGCCATCGAAGAAGATGGTTTCCACCACCGAACGACTGCCCGGGTACCCATCCACGGTGTAGTACGCGTGGCGGCAACCATAGTTGCTCTGATAGTAGTATTCGCACGCCACCTCATCGGCCTTGCTGCCGCCGAACACCTGCAGATGCGCATCACGCATGTTGCGCCCGGCCGGTTGCTGGACCACGCAGTCCCGGTTGTTGGCCAGGACCATCAGCGGAATGGCGTAGGAATCATTCAACTCCCGCTCCATGTCGTTCACCGTGGTATTGATGGACTCCATGGTCGGGGAACCGTAGCAACCGGCCAACGACACCGAACTGGAGGTCTCACCATAGGCCAGCCCCGCCGCCGGCGCCGCCGCCGCCCAGTACTCGTTGTGGGTGACCGCGGCCACCATGGTCATGGCGCCACCCGAGGACAAGCCGGTGATGTAGCGGCGGTTGGGGTCGATGCTGTAATTCGACTCCACCTCCAGCCCGATCTGATGCAGATCCTCCGGCTCGCCCTGGCCTTCGTGGGTGTGCTGGTCGAACCAGAAGCCCCAGCAGTTCTCGCTGCGCATGCCGTCGTAACTGGTAATGAAGGGGGTGACCAGAATGAAGCCGTAGCGATCGGCCGCCTCCCGCATGCCCCAGTCATCCACGTCGTGATGATCCTGCACACAACCGTGCAGCGTCATCACCATGGGTGCCGGACCACTGAGGTTGTCGGGCACATACACCTTGTATTGGCGATCCCGGGAACCGGAATAGGATTTGGCGCTGAACGTATAGGTATCGGTGGTAGCCGCCATCGCGTCCGGCACGGGCCCCATCAAGGCCGGTGCCAGCAGCAAGGCCAGCATGCTGCGCAATAGTGTTTTCATCTCTCTCCCCCTTGGCCGGGTTGTTGCCATTGTTTGCAGGCATGTGGGGGGGCGGAACCTCAAGCTTTCGCCCTGCCGTCTTTCTTGTTCTTTTGTTGCACCCACGAATTTAAAACTAGTTCACACTTCCCCTGCCGTCACGACGCAGTGCAGCAGTGTCGCTGCAGCGCCCCAGGGGCGTTGAACCGGCACTGCAATTGCCTGAGAAAAACGCTCGGCGTATGCTGCCTACTGACCGGGATCTTGCGGGGCTGCCGTATGCGCGGCAGAAGCCTGGCCTTGCCCTCAAGCGAACGGCCATTGCAGCGCGCCCCACGGCGCTTTCAGATAACCGGAGCCAGCTGGGCGGCTCCGGGTTGAAGAGTGATCCTGGACCATGAAGTCGATTTACGTAGGCAACCTCCCCTTCAGCGCCACCGAAGACGAGGTGCGCGACCTGTTCGCCGCCTTCGGCGAAGTACAGAAGGTCAACCTGATCAATGACCGGGAAACCGGCCGCCCCCGCGGTTTCGGTTTCGTGGAGATGGACGACGCCGATGCGGAAAGGGCCATCGAAGCACTCAACGGCCAGGACATGGGCGGCCGCCCCCTGCGCATCAACGAAGCCCAGCCCAAGCGCCCCATGGGCGGCGGCGGCCATCGCCGCTTCTAAGGCTCTCGCCGGTCGGGTCACGCCCGGCCGGCGCTCTCCCGCACTCCGCTTCCGCTACACTAGCGCCTTCCCGGCGAAACCCCGCCTTCGCCACCCCCTACCCACGCCCAGCGAGCCGACACCGTGTTGATACAACTGCAGAACGTTTCCCTGAGCTTTGGCGGCCCCGCCCTGCTCGATCAGGCCGATATGGTCATTCAGCCCGGCGAACGGGTCTGCCTGGTGGGGCGCAACGGCAGCGGCAAGTCCTCGCTGATGAAGCTGGTGGCCGGCGAATACCGCCCCGATGGCGGCGAACTGCGCCGCCGCCCCGGGCTTGTGCTGGCGCAGCTCCCCCAGGACGTGCCCGCCGGGCTGCACGGCCCGGTATTCGACGTGGTGGCCCAGGGCGTGGGGGAGTTGGGCGAACTGTTGCGGGAGTACCACCGGCTGAGCCAGGCGCTGGCCGCCGGGGAGACCGATGACAAGACCCTGGCCCGGCTGGAGCGGGTGCAGCACCAACTGGAAGCCCAGCAGGGCTGGGAGCTCACCAGCCGGGTGGATGCGGTGCTCAGTCGCCTGGAGCTGGACCCGGAGGCGGATTTCGACAGTCTCTCCGGGGGCATGAAACGCCGGGTGCTGCTGGGGCAGGCCCTGGTGCGCCAACCCGACCTGCTGCTGCTCGACGAGCCCACCAACCATCTGGACCTGCCCGCCATCGAGTGGCTGGAAGGCTTTCTGCGCGAGTATCAGGGCGCGCTGCTGTTCGTCACCCATGACCGGCGTTTTCTGCAGCGGGTCGCCACCCGCATCGTCGAGCTGGACCGGGGGCGGCTGAGCAGCTGGCCGGGGGATTACCGGGCCTACCTGGACGGCAAACAGGCCCAGCTGGACGCGGAAGCGCGCCAGCAGGCGAATTTCGACAAGAAGCTCGCCCAGGAGGAGGCCTGGATACGCCAGGGCATCAAGGCCCGACGCACGCGCAACGAAGGTCGGGTGCGCGCCCTGAAGGCCATGCGCGAGGAGCTGCGCCAGCGCCGGGAGCAGGAAGGCCGAGCGGAGTTCGGGGTGGGCGAGGCGGAGCGTTCCGGGCGGCTGGTGGCCCAGGCCGAGCATCTTTCCTTCGGCTACGAGGGCAGGCCGCTGATCCGCGATTTCAGCGCCACCATCCTGCGCGGCGACAAGATCGGCGTCATCGGCCCCAACGGCTCGGGCAAGACCACTTTCATCCGCCTGCTGCTGGGCGAGCTGGCCCCGGACAGCGGCCAGCTCAAGCTGGGCAGCCGCCTGGAAGTGGCCTACTTCGACCAGCTGCGCAGCCAGCTGGATCCAGAGGCCAGCGTGCTGGACAACGTCGCCGGCGGCAGCGAGCAGGTCACGGTGAACGGCCAATCCAAGCACGTGATCAGTTATCTGCAGGATTTCCTGTTCAGCCCCGAGCGCGCCCGCCAGCCCGCCAAGTCACTCTCGGGCGGCGAGCGCAATCGCCTGCTGCTGGCCAAGCTGCTCACCCGCCCGGCGAATGTACTGGTGCTGGACGAGCCCACCAACGACCTGGACGTGGAGACCCTGGAGCTGCTGGAGAGTCTGCTGCTGGAATTCCAGGGCACGGTCATCGTGGTCAGCCACGATCGCAGCTTCCTCAACAATGTGGCCGGGCGCATCTTCGCCCTGGAAGGCAACGGCCGGGTGGGTGATTACGTGGGCGGCTTCGATGACTGGCTGCGCCAGCGCCCCGCCCCGCGTGCTACCGGCAAACCGCCCGCCACCCCAAGGCCCAAGGCCAGCGCCCCGCCCCGCCCGCCCGTGCAGGAGGCATCGCGGAGCCGGAAATTGAGCTACAAGGAGCAGCGGGAGTTGGAACAGCTGCCCGCGCAACTGGAGGAGCTGGAGGCCCGCCTGGAGGAGCTGCGCGAGGCGTTGGCCGACCCGGCGCTGTATCGGGACCAGGCCGATCGGGTGCCCGCCCTCACCGCCGAACTGGAGCGCACGGAACAGCGCCTGGAGACGGCTTTCAGTCGCTGGGAAGAGCTGGAAGCCGCGTCTTCGTAGCAGCGCCCCCGAGCGTGAACCGGCGGGAAAGACCATCGCGGCCAAAAGCCGCTGCGGCAGCGTAACGACTCTGCACCAGAGCGGTTCACCCGGGAAACACTATCCGGTATAAATGGACCCCATATCTCTCAGTGCAGGTCGGGGCGCGGCGATTACGGCGCGGCGGCCGCCCCATAACGGATAACAAGACCTATCGTGCGTGAACGCCTGCTGATAACCATCACCGACTACCGCGGCGCTCGGCACTACACCCTGCGTCAGGTGGTCAAGCATTACGCCCTGGCGTTGGCCCTGGCGCTGGTCTCCACCCTGGTGGCCGGCGGCGGGCTGATCTACTGGTTGCAGGGGGAAGTCGCCGAACTGGCCCAGTTGCGCGAGCGCACCATGGAGGAGTACGCGCTGCTGGTGGAGGAATACGAGGGCGCCCTGCAGACGGTTGAGCAAAAGGACGACATGCTCACCCAGATGAACAACGAACTGGGGCATATCGAAGTGGCGCTGGGCCTGCAGCCCACCCCCGGAGCCGACATCAACAGCCGCCTGGATGCCGCCAGCCAGACAGCCCTGGAAAAGGTGCTGATGCTGCAGAACGTGCCCAGTGGCTGGCCCATTCCCGATAGCGCCATCACCAGCCGCTTCGGCTACCGCACTCACCCGGTCACCAAAAAGCGCGCCTTTCACGGCGGCATCGACCTGCGGGCCAGGAAAGGCACCCCAGTGCTCGCCACCGCCGACGGCGTGGTGGAATGGGCGGCCTTCCACAAGAGTAGCGGCTACGGCAATCTTGTGATGCTGCACCATAATTTCGGCTTCAAAACCAGCTATGGTCATCTGGACTCCGTGGCCGTGAAACCCGGCGATTTCGTGCGCAAGGGCCAGCTCATCGGCCATTCCGGCAACTCCGGGCTGAGCAATGGCCCGCACCTGCACTACGAGATTCGATACATACACCGGCGCCTGGACCCGGTGGCATTCATAAAGTGGAGCCTGGAGAACTACGAAGGGCTTTTCGAGAATGAAGGACACGTGAAATGGGACGCGCTGGCAGAAGCCGTACGGGAGCGCCTGGCCATTCAGGGGCAACGCTTATCGCTTCGGGAGACCAATTCCGCGGAGAACTGAGCGGGGACGCCGCCCTGGTGGTGGAGGGCCGCATCGAGGGCCACGTCAACCTCACCGAGGATATCCTGATCGCCCGGGGAGGGACGGTGAACGGCGAGCTCCGGGGCGACCGGGTGGACGTGGCCGGTTTGCTGCGGGGCGAGGTCCACTGCGGAGTGCTGAACATACTGCCCGAGGGCCGGGTGGAGGGCACCGTCCTGTGCGAGCAATTGAGCATCGCGCCCACCGGGGAGTTTCGCGGCCAGCGTCGGGCGCCGGGCCTGAAGCTCCCCCTGCTGCCGGGCCAGCCCCACGCCGAGTCTGATGACGCCGCCCCCTGACAAGCCGAGAACCTCCTATGGCAATGTTGCGCAAATCCCGAAAAGACAAACCTCGCGCCGCCGGCGCCACCATCATCGCCAGCGGCTGCCGCCTGGTGGGCGACCTGAACGTGGAAGGCACCTTGCACGTGGATGGCACACTGGAGGGGGCGATCGTCACCGCGGGCGATGTTTCCATCGGCCACAGTGGCTACGTGGAAGGTACCATCGCCGCGGAACGCCTGCTGGTCAGCGGCGAGATCCGCGGCCGGGTGGACTGCGCCACCCTGGAGATCGTTGCCAGCGGCAAGGTCTACGGTGAAGTGGCCAGCGAGGGCTTCGTGATCGAGCCGGGCGGTCAGTTCGTCGGCGAAAGCGTGGCTCGCGGCACGGTGCGCGCCGCGCTGGAGCAGGAGCAAGCCGAATCGAACCACAGCGCGAGCGCGCTGGCGCCCGCCACGGAGGAGAGCAAGCCGACAGCCACGGAAACCGAGCCGGCCGCCACGTCGAGCCGCTAACCGCACCGAACCGCTCGGCGAAGAGAAAGGCTCTCCCGCCGGCAGCCGGCCCATCGGCGGCCATGCCTTGGGGAACCTGCGCGCTTCCCTACCCTCCAAGGAAGCAAGCCCATTGCTAAGGAAGACAAGCGCAACCATGCAAGCCAGACTCACCTATCGCAGCCCCTCCAACCCCCTGCTGCGCCTGGCCGCCGGGGCGCTCGCCCTGATCGGACTGGCGACGGCGGCCGTGCTCGGCCTTTTCCTGCTGGCCGCGCTCATCGGGTTGGGCGCGCTGGCCGGGCTGCTGATCTACCTGCGCCTTTGGTGGCTGCGTCGGCAGATGCGCCGACAGGACACCGATGAGCAGGGAGCGACCCACGAGGAGCGGGTGGTGATCGAGGGCGAATACCGCGAAGTCCACCGTCAGGCCGACAAGTCATAAGCCCGCAGCGGCTAATGCTCTATTCGCCTAAGAACAGCCCTGGAGACCCGCGCCCAAAAGGCTATCTTTAAAAGTGTTGCGCCCGCATTACACGGACGCCCACGGCGGCTGGGGCGCAGCATTTCCCAACGTTACAGCTATGTGAGGATAGCCATGGCGCACCGGAAGCACGGCAGTCACCTGCTCAGCAGCGAAGACCTGGACGCCCTTATGGACAGCTCCGACTACCACGAGGCACCCCCCAGCGCTGCCCGAGTCGATGCGGCCGAACGATCAGAACAAGAGCATGAACCCCATGCCACTCACCAGCCGTTCGCGACGCTCAAGGAGATGTTCACCCAGCCGCGGCACTGAGCCGCCGCTACGGCGGTCGGCGCCCAGGCGCCGACCGCCCCGGTCCCGCCACCCCGCATTCCCCGCACGCCGCCGCTTCTGGGAGAGGCTGATCGATTTCCACGGACCTCCCCGGGAGCCCGCCCCGTCCCGGCTCCCGCCAGGGCCGCGCGGCAAAGCGAGCCCGGTGGTTCAGTGTTGCCTCGGTACATGCGAGAATACCGCTTTTCCGACAACAGATTGGCTATGGAAAACGATCATTTATCCGAAGTCGCCTTCGACTCCCTGGGCCTGACCGAAACGCTGCAGCGCGGGCTGCGCGATCTGGGCTACACCCACTGCACGCCCATCCAGGCCCAAAGCCTGCCCATCGCCCTGCAGGGGCGCGACGTGGCCGGCCAGGCGCAGACCGGCACCGGCAAGAGCGCAGCCTTCCTGCTGGCCACCATGCATCACCTGATGGAAAACCCGGTGGAGGAAGACCGGGTCGGCCCCTGGGCTATCATCATCGCCCCCACCCGGGAGCTCGCGCTGCAGATCCACAAGGATGCCGAGCAGCTGGGCAAGCACACCGGGCTGAACTTCGCCGCCATCTACGGTGGTACCGGCTACGAGCAGCAGAAACGTCAGCTCGAGGAAGGCGTGGATGTGATCGTCGGCACCCCCGGGCGCATCATCGATTTCTTCAAGCAGGGCGTGTTCCATCTCAAGGACATCGAGGTGGTGGTGCTGGATGAGGCCGATCGGATGTTCGATCTGGGCTTCATCGACGACATCCGCTTCCTGTTCCGCCGCATGCCGCCGCCGGAAAAGCGCATCAACATGCTCTACTCGGCCACCCTCTCCCACCGGGTGATGGAGCTGGCCTTCGAGCACATGAACGACCCCACGGTGATCAAGGTGGAAGCTGAACAGGTCACCGCCGACCGGGTGGCCCAGAAGCTCTATCACGTCACCAAGGACGAGAAGATTCCGCTGCTGCTGGGCGTGCTGAAAAGCCACGACCCGCGGCGCAGCATCGTCTTCGTCAACACCAAGCGCGCCGCCGAGCGGGTGACCGCCTACCTGGACGGCAACGGCCTGGAGGCCGCGGTGATCTCCGGGGACATTCCGCAGAAAAAGCGCGAGAGCCTGCTGAAACGCTTTCAGGCCGGTGAACTGCCCATTCTGGTGGCCACCGACGTGGCCGCCCGCGGCCTGCACATTCCGGGCGTCACCCATGTGATCAACTATGATCTTCCCCAGGAGGCCGAGGACTACGTGCACCGCATCGGCCGTACCGCCCGGGCGGGCGAGAGCGGCGATGCCATCAGTTTCGCCGACGAGGAATACGTGCATGCCCTGCCCGATATCGAGGCCTATATCGAGCAGAAGATCCCCTCGGAAATCGCCACGGCCGAGATGATGATCGAGCCCAAGGCACCGAAATTCCAGCCGCGCAGCGGCGGCGGTGGTCGGGGCAGCAACCGGGGCTCGGGAAACCGCGGCGGTGGCAACCGCCGGCGCCGAGCCTGAACCAAGGAAGGTAGAGAGGACACCATGTTGCACGACCCGCTCACGCAGCTTCCCGGCCGCACCCTGTTCTCGGACCGCCTGGAGCAGGCCCTGGCCCTGGCGGCGCGGCGCAAGAGCCGTGCGGCGATCATCGCCCTGGAGGCCGCCGACTTCGATCGGCACTTCGACACCCAGCGCCTGTCCGGTCAGGCGCTGCTGGAGTTGAGCCGACGCATCCAGAACGATCTGCGCCTGACCGACAGCGTATGCCGCCTGGAGGGTGCGCGCTTCCTGGTGCTGCTGCCCGATGTGGGCACCGTGGAGGCGGTGGAGGCCGTGGCCGAGGAGTTGCGTCTGCACATGGCTCGCGAACTGAGCGTTGAGCAGCGCCGGGCGCGGCTCGTGTGCCGTGCGGGCAGCGCCGTCTTCCCCGAGGACGGCGACGCCGAGCGGCCGCTGGTGGACAAGGCGCTGCAGCGCCTGCGCGGCCAGGACGTCGCGGATTGATCCCTGTAGGCCTGTGAGCCCTCGGCCACCGAGCCTGCTCCGCCTGCACCCCCGTCAGGCGCCGCTGCTATTGGGCCTGCTCACTCTCGCCCTGGGCCTGTTCCTGCTCGGCATCAGCCTGCCCGCCATGGAGGTGGAGAAGCTGCTGCTGGCCCGACACAGCTACTCCATCATCGGTGGCCTGTTGAGTCTCGCGCGGGAAGGGCACTGGCTGCTGCTGGTGCTGCTAGGCGGCTTCAGTCTGTGCCTGCCGCTGTTGAAGATCCTGCTGCTGGGCTGGCACTGCCTGCGCCCGCCCAAGGAAGCCGGCCCACTGCTGCGCTGGCTCGACCGCCTGGGGCGCTGGTCCATGCTCGATGTCTTTGTGGTCGCATTGCTGGTGGCCATCGTGCAATTGGGCTTCATCGCTGAAGTCACCCCTCTCCCCGGCATTTACGCCTTCGCCGCCGCGGTGCTGCTGACCATGGTGGTATCGGCGCGGCTGCGCCGGCTGGTCACTCAAGCCTCGCAAGCGGGGGTGTAAAAGGCGAAGCCACCCGGGCCGGTGCGGCGTGAATACAGCATGGCGAGACGGGCCCGCGCCAGCAGTGGCACGGCCGTGTCGCCATCGTCGGGGTAAAGGCTGATACCCAGGCTGGCCGACAGCTTCAGCTTGCCCCCTGGCATGGGCACGGGATGCAGCAGCGCTTCACGCACCGCGTTGGCCAGGCGGCTGGCATCCGCCGGATGCCGCAGGCGCGGCGCCAGCAACACGAATTCGGCCCCGGCGAGGCGCGCGCAGACATCGCTCTCGCGCACACCGGCGCGGATGCGCGCCAAGGCCTCTTGCAGGAGCCCACCCTGCCCCCCGTCGGGCCAGTCATCGAAGGCCAGATACAACAGCCCCACGCGCAGGCCCTCACGCCGCGCATAGCGCAACTCCCAGGCCAGAAGTTCGTGCAGCAAGGCTTCGTTCGGCAAGCCGGTGAGGCGGTCATGCCCCGGCGTCGCGACGGGGGGCGATTCAGGCCCGGGAGGCGTGTGCATCCGCCAGTTGCTGACGGCCCTGGGCCAGCAGCCCCTGCATCCGCTGCAAATCTTCCCGCGCCGCGGGCGCCAGGTCCTGCTGCAGCGCCTGAGACAGCGCCTGCGCCAGCGCCTTTTCCCCCTCTTCTCGGGCCGCGAGCAGGGCTTCCGGGGCGGAACCACCCAAGCCGGCACGCAGGCGCTCCTTCCAATTCTGCAGCACCTCCCACTCCGGGTCGGGCACACTGGGCATATCGCCCAACTCCCGCAGCCGCCGCTCCAGGCGCTCCGCCCAACCCTGGCGTTCCTCGGCCAATCGCAGAAACAGCTCGGCAATGGCGGACTCACCCAGCAGTTGCGCATCGTAACGATACCGATCAGCGGCCTCCCGGCAGGCCACGATCAGCTCGTCCAGAGCCACCTGTTTGTCCTCGCGCCACACTCCGCACACTCCCCTTGCCCTTGACCCTCCATTGGAACTAAGGCCCCCGCCGCTGGGGTGCAAGACGCCGGCTCGGCTCAGGCCTCATCCCGCGAGAGCAGAAAGTGGGTGCGGGCCACGGCGATCAGGCGCGCCGGGTCATCCTGCCAGGCCTCCACGGTCACATTCGCCACCCGCTGGCCCTGGCGCAACACCTGACAGCGGGCGAAAGTGTCCCTGGGGCGCCCCGGACGCAGGTAGTCGATGGTGAAGTCCACCACCTTGGGCAGCACGGTGCTCTCCAGGTTCCACATCAGCTGCAGGATGGCGGAGTGTTCCATGAAGGCCGCGATCACCCCGCCATGCAGCGCCGGCACCTGGCTGTTGCCGATATTCTGCTCCCGGTAGGCCAGACGAAACAGCAGGCCCTGCTCGTCTTCGTCGAAATCCATGCCCAGCAGGCCGGCGTAGGGCACCATCTCCACCACGGCCCGGTAATCGCGGCGCGCCCGCGCCTGTCGAATGAACGCCACGAACTCCCTCATGTGCGCGCCTCCTCCGGCCGGGCGCCGGTGCGCATGAAACTGCTCATGCTGGTGGCGACCGGTTGCTCCGGGTCGTCCTGATAGGCCACACAGCGCACAAAGGCGATATTGCGGGTGACCCGATAGCACTCCGCCAGCGCGTAAATCGGCGCATCCACGCTGGCCGCGCGCAGATGGTCCACCCGCAGATCCAGCGTCGCCACCGGCTCGGGCGTCTCCAGGCTGACGAAAGCGGCAGTGCCGCTGGTCTGATCGATCAGGGTGGTGAGCACGCCACCGTGTACATACCCGCGATACGGGTCTCCCACCAACTCGGGGCGGGGTTGTATGCGGGTAAGCAGCTTGCTCTCCCCCACGTCCACCACTTCCATGCCCAGCACCCCGGTGTGGGGGATCTGGTCAAAGAAAGCTTCCACCGCCGCGCGCCGGGCTTCCACGCTCTGGCTCATGGCTGTACCTCATTGTTTGTGACACGCGTATCCTAATGGGTACCGCATGATATTGCGACGCAGCATCCTGCCATGAACTACCTCGCGCACCTGTACCTCGCCGACGACGAGCAGAGCCTGATCGGCCATCTGCTGGCGGATTTCGTGCGCGGGCGCGTGGAGAACCTGGATTACCCGGCCGGGGTGCTGCGGGGCATACGCCAGCACCGGGCGGTGGACAGCTATACCGACAGCCACGCGCTGGTGCTGCGCAGCCGGCGCCGGTTCAGCCCGGGCCGACGACGTTACGCCGGTATCATCGTGGATGTCTGCTACGACCATTTCCTGGCCCGCCATTGGTCCCGCTTCGCCGCGGCGCCGCTGCCCCGATTCTGCAAGGACAGTTACCGGGTACTGCGTGGGGCGCGCCCCTGGCTGCCTGAGCCCCTGCCTGGCGTCATCGCGCGGATGAGCGCCCACGACTGGTTGGGCGGGTACGCGGAACTGGAGAACGTGGACCGCGCGCTGCACGGCATCGCCGCGCGTTTCCGCCGCCCCACGCCGCTGGCCGGCGCCATCGATGAGATCAGTGCCCACTACACGGCGCTGGAGGCGGACTTTCTCGGGTTCTTCCCGCAGCTGCGCCAGTTCATGGCCGGCACGGCCGTCACACCCCCGGGCTCTTGAAATGCGCGGCCGGGACGGCCATGGTGGAAGGCACCCACAGGCGCGAAACGAGGTATGCCCGGATGGCTGACCCACGCAAGCCGGAAGATGCCAAACCCGAGGAACACGACCAGGTGGACGAGAGTTCCGAGGAATCCTTTCCCGCCAGCGACCCGCCTTCCTGGACCCCCACGGATCACACGGGCGCGCCCCATGAGCGGGAAAGGAAGGACAAGAAGGATTAAGGAGGCGGCGATCGCGCCCCATGGGCCTCCAGGCGACGCCCGTACGCGGCCAGCAAGCGGGTGCGCAGCGCCCGATCCGCCTCGACCGGCAATGTTCGAAAGCGCAGGCCGAGCAACAGGCTCGTTTCCAGCTCGCCCGGTGGCACGCCGGGCGCCTTTTCCACCCGCGCCAGTTCGGCGCGCACCAACCACTGCCCCGCGCCGTGCAGTTCTAGACGCAACCCGCCCAGGTACTGCCCGGTGCGGAGCACGCGCATCATCGGGCATGTCAGCTTTACCCACAGGGCAGCGCCATCGGCGGAGACATCCTGCAGGGCCTCGCCATGAAATCGCCCCAAGGTGTCGATCAAACGGATGCCCGCCGGGCAAACGGCTCGCGCCCCCCGCTCGGGGCCACGACAGTCGATCACCCGCGGTCTCTCCAGACGCCAGGGCCCGGCTTGTGCGCCATCCAGAGGCACATCGAACTCCAGACGGTGATCTCCGTGATCCACGCACAGGCGGGCCGGCGCGCCACGCAGCCAGCCCGGCAAGGCCTCGGGCGCGCGGGCGGCGTCCGCCGCGCCACTGGCCGTGGCCACGGCGTCCGGTTCGGCGAACAGGCCGCGCAGAAAATCCAGCTCCTCCGCGGATAGGCTGGCGCTATGGGTTTTAGCGGCTTTCATGCTCCCGGGTGTGGGGGCGGGGCCAGGAAATAAAAGGTTTGCTCAGTTCTAAGACCGCGACCACTGTGCGGGGGCTGGGGCTGACCCGGCGGCTGGCAGAAAGGCCGATAGGGATCGTGCCAAGGCCCGGGAGGCGCGCAAAAAAAACCGGGGAAGAACCCCGGTTGAAGCGGGTCTGGAGCGACCCGAGCGGGAGGTCCGTTCACGCGCTGCCAAATACCCAGCGACGTCTATCCTGTTCCAGCAACAGGAAACCGGCGGCGCCCGCCAGCACCAGCGCCGCCAGCACCTGAAACATGATCTGATAACCGTAATACTGCGCCAGCGGTCCCATGAGAAAACCAAAGCCGCGAAAACCCACTTCGTAGAGCATCGCCAGTGTGCCGCTGGCCTGGCCCTGGCGCGCGCTGCCCATGCGCAGCAGCACCATGGCATTGGCCGCCGGGAACAACAGCCCGTAGCTGAGCCCGAACAGGATCGCCACGCTCACCGCGCTGACCGGGCCGCTGATCCCCTGCAGCAGCAGAATGGCACCGGGCAGCCCGATCATGCACAACAGCAGCAGCGGCTCGCGCCCTGGCTGATAGATCCGGCTGCCCAGCAGCAGCCGGGCCAGCGCCACGGTCAGCAGGGTCGCCGTGAGGAACCAGGCACTGTTGATGGGCAGCGTCACCGCGCCGCTCTCGAACAGGGCATCGAAATAGGTGGGCACGAACTGCAGCACCATGCCGAAGGCCCCGCCCAGCACCAGGATCAGCGCCAGCACCCCGAGCACGGACTGCTCCATCGCCACCCCGTCGGCCAGCCCGGCGCCGGCGGACACCGGGGCCTCCTGCGCCGCCGGGCGCACCTGATGAAGCAACACTACGGCCCCGCCGATGAGCACGGCGGACAGCAAAAAGAAGGCCGCCCCGCCAAACCGCGTCAGCACCAGCGCACCGACGAAGCTGCCCAGAATATTGCCGCTTTGCACCACCACCGTGAAATAGGCCACGCCCTGGGCCTTGTATTCCGCGCTCAGGCAGCGAGCCACCAGGGTGAACACGGTGGTAAACACCAGGGCATGCCCCACGCCACCCAGCAGCCGCAGCGCGTAGGCCAGCACCCCCACCTGCTCCACCGCCATGAAGCCCAGCTGGCTGATCAGCGTGATCACCAGCCCCAGGGTCGCCAGTCGCCGGGGCGGCACCCGGTCCGCCAGCCGGCCCACCAGGGGCGCGAGTATCAGGAACGGGATCAGCGGAATGCCTACCAGCCAGCCCAGTTCCTGTTCCGTCGCACCCAGGTCGCGCAGGTATTTGGGCAGCAGCAGCAAAAAACTCAGGCCACAGAAATACCCCCCCGCCGTAAGCAGCAGAAACAGATAATTGCGCCGTTGATCAGGGGCCAGTGCCTTGAGCATGCATTTCCTCCGTGGGAGTTCCCCACACTAGCGGCGGCCATGTTATAAAGCCAATCCATATTGGTGATGAACTTTATTTGCCTCATGAATCTTCGCAGCGTGGATTTAAACTTGCTCGCGGTGTTCGACGCCATCTATACCGAGCGCAACATCACCCGCGCCGCCGCCAGCCTCGGCATGAGCCAGCCGGCCCTGAGCAATGCCCTGGGGCGGTTGCGCAAGCTGCTGCAGGACCCGCTTTTCGAGCGCAACAGCAAGGGCGTTAGCCCCACGCCCCGAGCACGCCAGCTGTCCGTGCCCATCCGCGACGCCTTGAATCTGATTCGCAATACCCTGAGCGAGCAATGGCTGTTCGACTACGCCCAGGCCGAGCACCGTTTTACCGTGGCGATGAGCGACTACAGCGAATCGGTGCTGTTGCCACCGCTGATGGACTGGCTCAGCAAGCTCGCTCCCGGGGTCAGCCTGCGCACCGTGCCCATTGTGGAGCGCACCCTGCCCGCCGCGCTCGCCGACGGCGAGGTGGATCTGGCCGTGGGGCACATACCCTTTCTGGATGAGCATTTTCACGCCCAGCGCCTGCTGGATGAGCAATTCCTTGCCGTGGTGCGTCAGGATCACCCGGAAATTCGGGACCATCTGAGCCTCGCGCTCTATACCCGCTATCCGCACATCATCGTCACGCCCCGCAGCAGTCGCGGGCCACTGGTGGACGCCGCACTGCAGGCGCGGGGCTTGAGCCGCCGCATCGCCCTGGAACTGCCGAACTTTCTCTCTATTCCGGTGTTGCTGGCGCAGACCGATTTCATCAGCAACCTGCCCCAGCGCGTGGCGCGCAGCTATGCTCAGTTGATGAATCTGCGACTGCTGGAGCCGCCGGTGTCCATCGGCCAGGTGCATATGCAGCAGTACTGGCACGCCCGCAGCGAACACGACCCGGCCAGCCGCTGGCTGCGTCGGGCCGTGGCTGAAATCTGTCGAAGGATATGAACATGAGCCGCATCCAGTGGGCCTATCTGGGCCTCGCCGCCGCCGCCCTGTTCTGGGCCGGCAACGCCATTGTCGCCCGTGCCGTGGTGGACCTGATCCCGCCCATTACGCTGGTGTTCTGGCGCTGGGTAATCGCCTTTCTGGTGCTCAGCCCCTTTGCCTTGGGGGCGGTGATCCGTGACCGGCGCCTGCTGCTCGCCCGCTGGCCGAAGCTGCTGGTGCTGGCGGCGCTCAGCGTGGGCAGTTTCAACGCCTTTCTTTATATCGCCGCCCAGACCACCACGGCGATCAATATCACGCTGTTCAACGCCACGGTGCCCATGCTGGTGGTGGCGCTGGCCTGGCTGCTGCAGGGCCAGCGTCCGCGGTTGCTTGGCATGGTGGGCATCGTGCTGGGCTTCGCGGGGATACTGGCCATCGTCAGCGGCGGTGAATGGCGGCGCGTCGTCGGCCTGTCGCTGAACGGGGGGGATTTGTGGATGCTCGCGGCGGTGGGGGTCTGGGGCCTCTACTCGGTGCAGCTTCGACAATACGGCGCGGGGCTGCATGCGCTGTCCCTGCTGTGGGCGCTGATCCTGCTGGGCCTGCCCATGCTGCTGCCCTTCTATGTCTGGGAGCTGTGGAGCAGCGGGCCGCTGGAGTGGCAACCGCCAATACTCTGGGCCTTCCTGTTCGTCGGGATCTTCCCCTCGCTGCTGGCCTATCTGTTCTGGGCCCACGGGGTTCGGCAAGCGGGGCCTTCCCGGGCCTCGCTGTTCATCTACCTCATTCCGGTGTTCACCACGGTGGTGGCGGTGCCGGTGCTGGGCGAGCAATTGCTATGGCACCACCTGGGCGGGGGGCTGCTGATCCTCGCGGGGCTGTGGCTGGCGAGCCGGCGCTGAGCCCGCTCAGCAGGCTTCCCAAACCGGCCTGATGCCCGCAGGCAGCGGCGGCAGGCGGCCGAGCTCCACGAAAGGGTTGCCCGGGTGGTGGAAATCACTGCCCACGGAGCCCATCAGGCTGTACTTGTGACAATACCCGGCCAGCTGCTCGATCATGCGCGGCTGGGTGCGCCGCCCGGCCACCACCTCAAGGCCCACCCCCCCAGCCTCGACAAAGGCCTCCAGCACCCGGCGCAGCCAGGCGCCGGTGAAACCGTAACCCAGCGGGTGCGCCAGTACCGGCAAGCCGCCGGCCTCGCGAATCCAGTCCAAGGCCTGCGCCATGGGCACCCATTGGGCGCGCACATAGGCCGGTCGGCCGCGCTTGAGGTAACGCTTGAAGGCCTGCTCGGCATCCGGCACATGGCCCGCCGCCACCAACGCCCGAGCGTAATGGCTGCGGGTCAGCGCCGCCTCGCCGGCCACGGCGCGCGCCGCCTCAGTCGCGCCTTCAAGCCCGCAACGCTGCTCCAGCCGGCGCCCTATGGCTTCGCCACGTGCCGCCCGCAGAGCCTGCAATCGGGCCAGCCCCTCCCGCAGCACAGGCGTGTCCGGGTCCATATTCAGCCCCACCACGTGCAAGGTGCGGCCGCGAAAATCCACCGACAACTCCGCGGCCGGCAACAGCCGGATGCCCTCGCGCCGGGCCTGTTCGGCGGCCTCGGGCACCCCGTCCATGGTGTCGTGATCGGTCAGCGCCAGCAGCTCCACACCCTCGCCGGCGGCCCGCCGGACCAGTTCGGCCGGCGCCAGCGTGCCGTCGGAGGCGGTGGAGTGACAGTGCAGATCGATGCGCGGGGGCATGGGCAGACGGCCTCAAGTTAATTACAGTATGCGGATGGTACCTGCCGGGCCCTACAAGAAACACCGACAAGGCGCACAGCCACCCCATGTATGAAGCCTATTTCGGCTTAAGCGAGCATCCCTTCTCGCTCTCGCCCAACCCGCGCTATCTGTATCACAGCCCGCGTCATCGGGAGGCGCTCGCGCACCTGAGCTACGGCATACAGCAGCGCGGCGGCTTCGTGCAGCTCACCGGCGAGGTGGGCACCGGCAAGACCCTGCTTACCCGCGCGCTGCTGGAAGAGCTGCCGGGCAATGTGGAACTGGCCCTGATGCTCCAGCCCAGGCTCAGCCCGCTGGAGTTTCTCGCCGCGCTGTGCCGGGAGCTGGACATCCCCCTGCCCGAGCGCCGCCACAGCATCCAGGCCCTGGTCAGCGCCCTGCACGAATACCTGCTGGAGAACTACGCCCGGGGCCGGCGCACGGTGCTGTTGGTGGACGAGGCGCAGAACCTCAGCCCCCAGGTCATCGAGCAGGTGCGCCTGCTCACCAACCTGGAAACCCATCAGGAGAAGCTGCTGCAGATCCTGCTGGTGGGCCAGCCGGAACTGCGCGAACTGCTCGCGCGCCAGGATATGCGCCAGGTCGCGCAGCGCATCACCGCCCGCTACCACCTGGAACCGCTGAGCGCGGCGGAAACCCGCGACTATGTGCGCCATCGCCTGGCGGTGGCGGGGGTGACCCGCCCATTGTTCGGGCGCTCGGCGCTGTGGCTGCTGCACCGGCTGAGCGGCGGTGTGCCCCGCCTGGTCAATGTGATTGCCGACCGTGGTTTGCTCGGCGCCTATGCCCGCAACGAGAGCCTGGTGAGCCTGGGCACGCTCTGGCGCGCCGCCCGGGAGGTGCGCGGCGAATGGCGCAAGGCTCGTCTGAAACCCGGCCTGATCGTGGCGGCTGTGGTGCTGGCGCTGGCCGCGGCCCTGTCGTTGCCCGGCCTCGCCCCCGAGTCCCAGGCACCCCGAGCCGCGCCCACCGCGAGCCAGGCGGCCATCGCCGCCGCGCCCGCGGCGCCCGCCACGGTGCCTGACACTGAAACACCGCGCCGTGAGCGCGCCACCGCGCCCGGCCTGGCCGAAACACTCAACGGGGCCGCCGCCGCCACCGGCCTGGAGCGCGCCTTCGCCACCGTGGCCGAGCGCTGGGGCCTGGCGTACCCGGCAAGCGCCCAGGGCGCCCCCTGCGAGAAGGCCGCCCAAATCGGCCTGCGCTGCAGTTATCTCAATGCGGACATGAATTCCGCCCTGCGCCTGAACCTGCCGATGATCATCCGGCTCAGCGATATGCGCGGCCGCCCGCACCATTTGAGTATTATGGGCGCGGACGGGGAGCGCATCCGACTGAATCTGGACGGAAACGAGCTGGAGATTCCCCGCCAGCTGCTGCGCCGGGTCTGGCCCCGGGAACATCTGGTGCTCTGGCGAGCGCCGGCGGGCATCGATGGAATCTTGCGCACCGGCAGCCGCGGCGAGCAGGTGCGCTGGCTGCGCCGGCAGTTGGACAGGCTTGAAGGCATTAGCTCCGGCTCCGTGCCGAAGGAGTTCGATGCGGCGCTGGCGGAGCGGGTACGCCGCTTCCAGCGGGACAATTACCTGCACATCGACGGCAAGGTGGGGGAAAACACCCTGATGCACCTGCTGGGCGCGGTGGCCGCCGACGATGTGCCGCAGCTCGGCGGGAGGCACTGACCGTGTCCTTTATCCTGGACGCCCTGAAACGCTCCGAAGCGGAGCGCCACCGCCAGCAGCCGCCGGCGGTGACCGGCCCGGTACTGGCCGACCCGCCGACGCCCAGGCCCCGCAACTGGGCCCCCTGGCTCGCACTGGTGTTGTTGATCAATGCGGTGCTGCTGGGCGCGCTGTTCTGGCCCAGAGGCCCCGACGAGACGAGCAGCGCCCCGGACCCCGAACCGACCCTGCGCAGCGCGCCCCAGGCCACCCCACCGACCCCGGCAGGCGCCGCGGCCGAGGCACTGCCGCCATCCCGCCCCGGCGCGCTGGCCGATGAAGCCGGCTATGGGCGGCCGGCCACCCGCTCGGCGGCACCAATTGCACCCCCCACGATGGCCGAACCCGGTGGCGAACCGGTGCCGGCTGCGCGCGCGCCATCCGCGGCTTCCCAAGCCCGGCCCGCGCGCCCCAAACCGCCCCCGAGTCGCACGGAAACGACAGCTCCGAAACAGGCCCAGCCACAGCGCCACGCGCTGCCCGCTCAGGCTTCGGCCGAGGCGCCACTGCTCAGCGAACTGCCCCAGCGCGTGCGCGCGGGCATTCCTCCGATTCCGGTGAATATCCACGTTTACGCCCCGGAACCGGCCAGCCGTTTCGTGCTCATCGACATGCGCCGCTACACGGAGGGCGACACCCTGCACAACGGCCCGCGCCTGGAGGCGATCACCGCCGACGGCCTGGTGCTGGAGCACCAGGGGCGGCGATTCCGCATTCAGGTACGTTGAGGGGGTTGCCGGTTCTCGGCGCGATACGGGGCGGGGGATGGCGGCGCCTGCTCAGGCATCAACGCCCTGCTCCCGGATCACCTCCAGGAAGGCATCGCCGTAGTCGGTCAGTTTCTTCTCGCCCACGCCATTGAGCAGCCGCAGCTGCTCGTAGGTATCCGGGCGGTACTCGACCATCTCCATGAGAGTGGCGTCGTGGAAGATCACGTAGGGCGGCACGCCCTGCTCTTCGGCCAGCCGTCGGCGGCAGGCCCGCAGGGCGTTGAACAGCCGCTCGTCGGCCGGGTCGTCGAAGCGGGAGCGCAGGTCGGCGCCACGTTTGCGCGGCGCGCGCGCCGGGTCCTTGCGCAGTTCCAGCGTCTCCTCGCCACGCAGCACCGGACGGCAGGCCTCGGTGAGACGCAGGCTGCCGTGGCCGTCCAGGTCCACGCTGAGCAGGCCGCGGGCGATGAGCTGGCGGAACACCGAGCGCCATTGCGCGGCGTCCATGTCCGAACCCAGGCCGTACACGCTCAAACGGTCGTGGCCCAGGCGGCGAATGCGGTCATCGTCCTTGCCGCGCAGCACATCGATCAGGTAGGTCACGCCGAAGCGCTGGCCGGTGCGGTAGCAGCAGGACAGGGCTTTCCGGGCGGCCTCGGTGCCGTCCCAGGTCTGCACCGGCTCCAGGCAGGTGTCGCAATTACCGCAGGGCGCAGGGAGCGTGTCGCCGAAATAGCTCAGCAGGCTCTGGCGGCGACAGCCGGTGATCTCGCAAAAGGCCAGCATGGCTTCGAGCTTGTGCCGCTCCACCCGCTTCTGGGTCTCGTTCGCCTCGGAACCGTCCATCATCTGGCGCAGGGTCAGCACGTCCTGCAGGCCGTAGCTCATCCAGGCATTGGCCGGCAGGCCATCGCGGCCGGCGCGGCCGGTCTCCTGGTAGTAGGCCTCCAGGCTCTTGGGCAGGTCCAGATGGGCGACAAAACGCACATTGGGCTTGTCGATGCCCATGCCGAAGGCGATGGTGGCCACCATCACCACACCGTCTTCCTTGAGAAAGCGCTCCTGGTGACGACGCCGGACCTCGGCGTCCAGCCCGGCATGATACGGCAGCGCCGGCCAGCCCTTGCCGCGCAGCCACTCGGCCATGGCGTCCACCTTCTTGCGCGAAAGACAGTAGACGATGCCCGCATCGCCCTTGTGCTCGGCGGCCATGAAGCGCAGCAACTGGTCCCGGGCATTCTGCTTGCGGGTGACCCGGTAGCGGATATTGGGCCGGTCGAAGCCGCCGATGAACTCTTCCGACTGCTCCAGGCTCAGGCGCTGGCGGATCTCGTGGCGGGTGCGCTCGTCGGCGGTGGCGGTGAGCGCCACCCGGGGCACGGCGGGAAAGCGCTGGGCGAGCTCGGCGAGCTGCAGATACTCGGGGCGGAAATCATGCCCCCACTGGGACACGCAATGGGCCTCGTCGATGGCGAACAGCGCCAGCTCGCAGCGCTCCAGCAGGGCCAGGGTGCGCGGGGTGAGCAGCCGCTCGGGGGCGGCGTAGAGCAGATCCAGCTCACCGCTGCGAGCCTGCTCCTCCACCTCGCGCTGCTCCTCCAGCGACAGGCTGGAGTTGAGGTAGGCGGCGCGCACGCCAGCCTGGCGCAGGGCGGCCACCTGATCCTGCATCAGCGCGATCAAGGGTGACACCACCACCCCCAGCCCCGGGCGCAGCAGCGCGGGGATCTGGTAGCACAGGCTCTTGCCGCCGCCGGTGGGCATGATGACGAAGGCGTCGCGGCCACCCGCCACGGTGTCGATCACCGCCTGCTGCTGGCCGCGGAAGGCTTCGTAGCCGAACACCCGGCGCAGGATCTGCTGGGCGGTATCGGGGGTGTCGGCGGTGTTTTCCAGGGCGAGGCTGGGATCTGGGCTCATGGCGTGGATTCCGTGACGATCAGTGCATTACCCCCGGCACGCGGGACGGGCCCAAGCCTACCGTAGACAGGCTGATGGTAGCGAGTACACAGGTTGGGGCGGCGACACCCGGCTTCCACCGCGTATGAGGTTACGGGTGTACGGATCGGGGTTCTCCCTGAACTTCTCGGCGAAATCCGGGTGCGCCCTGACGCTTTCGACGATGTTCAAAAACTTCACCCGCTGCTCTTCCGGCGTCGCGCTCCCCCCCTGAAACCAGTGTTCGTTAAAGCTGCGAATTCGGCGATGCGCCAGATGAAGGAAACGAGCTTGTTGTGGGAGGCTTGGTCCATGGCCGGAGGGTTTCCGTAACGCGGTGTGGGGTGGGGTGGTCGTTTAGCTGCCAGGGCACGAGCCATACTAGCGAACGGCTTGTGCAACACGAACCGGGGTGCTCGAACCGGCCAGCGCTGGCTCAGGGGCTGTCGGATTCTGACAAATCTTCGACTAGGCAAGATTGATGAGAGACACTGGTCAGCTGTCGTCACCTCATAGAGATGGCTGTGTTCGTCTGATTTCAGTCAGGCGCTCCCGCAGGAAGGAGGTTGAGCTTTATGAAAGCTAAAGCCTTCGACAAAAAATTTGAGCAAGGTCAGGAAGATATTGTTGATGATCTGGGCCTGCCCTCTGCTCGCCGCGTCAATCAGGAACAAAAACGAATCAATGTCGATTTCCCGGCCTGGGTTGTTGAATCATTGGATCGCGAGGCTGCAGCATTGGCGTTACCCGCCAATCGATCATCAAGGTGTGGCTGGTAGAGCGTCTTGAAGCAGGTTCTGCTCTGAGGAAGAGCTGAATCGTCCGCACTGAAAAACTCATCTCGGTTTAGAAGGAAAAGCATTGGGTCGGGGCTGTTACGTTACGGTAGTGTCGATTCTGTGGTGGGTGCGGTTTGGGGCGGCCCACGATTTGGCCCCGGCTCCGCCGGGGCTCCCCTCGCTTCTCGCCGGAAAGGGGCGAGCAGCCAAACTCGCTGCGCTCAAACAGGCTGCTCGCTGATCCCTTTCCGGCTGCGAGGCTCGGCTGCATCGACGTCCGCCCCAAACCGCACCCACCACAGAACCCCCATCTGTCGGCGCAGCCGAGCCCCGGGGGGCTGAGCGGATGAAGTGGAGCGCTGTCTGAGCGAAGCGAGTTCGCGGAACGCCGCTCAGACCGAGGAGTGAGGGGAGCCCCGGCGGAGCCGGGGCCAAGCCGTGGAACCCCCAAAGTCCACCCGAACACGGCGGCACCGGCACTCATCTGCCCCCCTGGTACTCTCCCGGTAGCCGAAATCCACCAAAGCACAACGCCCTTCTCAAAACTCGAACTCATAAAAGATATCCAACGCATTCTCCAACCCGCTGACCGCCTCCAGATAGACGGACCTCCCCAGCAGATAACGCAGCGTCAGGGTGTTCTCCGGCTTGAATACACCAACGCCGTAGCTCAGGAACAACCGCGGGCTGATCGCGCCGCTGAAGACCAGCTGGGCGTCATCCCCCTGCCCCTCGGTGCCCACGGCGAAGTCCTCCACGCCCAGCTGCTCGGCTACCTGGGTGGCGAAACCCTTGCCGCCGTAGATCCCCAGGGACAGCGCGGCCTGGGCGAGCAGGCTGCCGCCGGCATCGCCACCCGCGCCCAGGCCGCGGCCCCGGATCAGGTAGGAGAGGATTTCCTCCTGGGGCATGGGCGGCTCGGAGAACAAACTCACCCGCGGGTCCTCGGCCTGGCCTTCCACCCGCAGCCCGGCCAGCGCCTCGGGGGTTTCGCGCACGGCCTCGACGTTGAGCGCCGGCTCGGTCAGCGGCCCGGCGAAGATCAACTGGCCGCGACGGATCTTCAGTTTCTGGCCGTAGGCCTCATAGCGCCCATCGACGATGCGGATTTCACCACTGGCCGCCGGCGCCGCGCCGGTGAGTTCCCGCAGCTGCAGATTGCCTTCCAGCCGACCGCTCAGGCCGTAGCCCTCCAGGGACACCTGCTCGCCCAGGGTGATTTCCACCTCGCTGTGTATCTCCCAGCCCGGCACCGGCTCGGCGGTATCGCCCTCGGCGGTGGGCTTGGGGGGTGCCACGTCCGGCTTGCCCTCGACGATCACCACATCGCTGGATAGGCCCACGGCCTGAGACGGCAGGTCATCCAGCACGATCTCCCCCCGGGGGACGTGCAGCGTGCCGGTCAGGTCCAGCCGCCCCGGCACGGCGCGCAGCTGCAGGTCCGGGGCCAGCATCAGGCGATACAGGGGCGGATCGGCCACTTCCAGGCCTTCGCCTTCCAGACCCAGCGCCAGTTGCCAGTCGGCCTCGCGCCAGTCGGCGTCACCCTTCAAACTGGCCCGGCCGTCACCGGCGGCGAAGCTGCCTTCGAGCCGCGCCTGTCGGCCGGTCACATCCACGCGCAACTGGATGTCCCGGGGCTTCATGGGCAGGGCGGCGGCTTCCAGCTGGCCATCGTTGAGCGCCAGTCGGCCATTGAATACCGGCTGGCTCAGGGTGCCGGCGAGTTCGCCCCGCGCCGAAAGCCGCCCCTCCAGCCGGCGCAAGCGGGGCAAGACGGCACGCAAGGGCGCCAGGCGCAGCCCCGACAGGTCTACCTCGCCCTCCAACGGTCGCGGGCCCTCGCCCAGGGTGATTGCCACGGCTGCCTGGCCTTGGCCCAGGGTGTCGGATTCCAGGCTCAGGCGGGTGCGCAGGCGTTGGTCTTCCAGCCCTGCATCCAGCGCCACTCGCTGCCAGGGCAGCTCCAGGGGCGGTTCATCATCCAGCGGACGCAGCACCAGCTTGCCGTCGTCACTGGCCGCCTCCAGCGCCAAACGGGGCGGCTCGTCGCCGCCCCAGCTCATGCTCAGCACGGCATTCAGCGCGCCCCGGGCACCCAGGGCCTCGGGCAGCCAGGGCCGCAGCCATTCCAGCCGGTAGTCCGCCAATCGCAGGCGCAGTTGTTCCTCGCCAGCCGCAGTCAGCTGCAGGGGCTCCTGCAGGCATAGGGATGCCTGGCGATGATTCCAGCAATGGGCGCTCACCGCCACGCCCGCCTCCGGCTCCCAGGCCAGATTCACCGGCTGATCCAGCTGCCAGCGCTGTTCGGGGGCGAACAGCTGCGCCGATTCCAGGGTGCCGCGCCAGGCGGGCAGATCCAGCGCGCCGCGCAAGTCCACGTCGCCGCCGAAGCTGCCACCGCTCATGGCCAGGGCCAAGCGATGCTCTTCGCGACTGCCCCGCAAGCTGCCCTGGACCCGCCCCAGAGCTTGCTCCGCTACCCGCAGCCCGTTCAGCCGCCAGTCCAGCTCGCTGGGCTCCTGGCCCAGCGCCCGCAGCTCACCGCTCAGCCGGCTCTCGCCCAGTTGCACGGTGTCGTAGCGCAGGCCGTCGCTGTGCAGATCCAGGCTCAGATCCGGCTCCTGGAGTTCACCGCGGACCTCCACGCTGCCCCGCAGACTGCCCCGGGCGCCGGGCAGCAAGGCGGCCAGTTCGTTCATCGCCAGCTCGGCGCGCAGCGCCAGCGCCGACTCGGCCACCGTGCCCGTCAGCGCCAGGCGGTTGTCGCCGCTGTCCAGGCGCAAGCCCTGCAGCCGCCAGGGGCCGTCGGCGCTCTTGCGCACCGCGCCGCGCATGCTCAACGGATACTCGCCCAGCCGCCCCTCCAGCCGCTCGATGCGCGCCTGCAGGGCCAGCCCCCGCGGGGCCAGTTCGCCATCGACCCGCAGCTGCCCGCCCAGCTCGCCCTGCCATTCCGGGTGCAGCGCCCCCGGGTTCAGGCCGCGCGCCTGCAGGCGGCTGCGCCAGCGCAGCTGCTCGCTCCAGTCCAGATCGGCCTGCAGGGTCAGCTCGCCCTGCAGGGCGCTCACCCGCAGGGGGGCCACGGCCAGGGTCTGCAGATCGCCGGAGCCGGTCAGGCTGATCCCGGCCTCGCCCAGGCGTTGCTGCAGCAATTGCGCGGTGCCCTCGTAGTGATAATCGTCCAACTGCCCCCGGGCACTCAGCTGCAACTGACGCAGCGTCAGCTCCGGCTCCGTCGGGGGCCAGGCCAGTTGCTCGGCGCGTAGCGTCAGCTCGAAGGGCAGCGCCGGCTGCAGGGGTTGCAGGCGGGCACGCAGTTCGGCCACCGCAAGCCCCTGGGTGCTCAGCTGTGCCTGCAACCGGGCAACGCTGCCGTTCAGCTCGGCTCGCACCTTTACGGGCTGGCCGGCGATGGGCTCGGCGGCTTGCAGGGCGAGGCTCAGGTCCAGCGGGTAATCGCCGCGCAAGGTGATGTGCCCGGCGGCGCTGGCCTCGCCCTGGGGCAGGCGCAGCGCCAGCTCGTCCAGCGCCAGCTCCCCTTGCCGCCGCAGGGAGCCGGCCAGTTGCAGGGACTGCAGCGGCCAGCGCTGCTCGCCCCGGCGCAGCTCCGCCTGACGCAGGGAGAAGTCCCGCACCCGGACGCTGAGCGGCAATTCGACCTTCGGCAGCTCGATGGCAGTGGCCGGGCTGTCCGGGCCGGTGGCGGGGCTGCCCTGTTCGCTCGGCGGCGGCAGGGTCAGCAGCAGGCCGTCGATGTCCAGACGGCGCAGATCCAGCTCGCTGCCCCGCAGCTGTGCCGCGCCCTGCAGCCGGTGCACGGCAAGGCGGGTGTCATCCAGCTGCACGGTGCTGTCGCTCAGGACCAGACCCCGCAGGGTGATCTCCACGGGCAGGTCCAGCGGGGCCATCGGCTGCTCGGCCGTCTTGGCCGGTTCGTCCGTGCCGTGCAGGGTCACCCGCAGGCCTTCGGCCTCCAGATGATCGACGCAGACCCGCCAGCTGCCCAGACAGGACAGCCGCCAGCGCAGCAGGGCCTGACGCAGGCTCACCGCCAGCGCCTCGTCCTGCCAGCGCAGCTGGCGCACTTCCAGCCCGCTCCACAGATCGCCGTCCACCACGGTGACGGCCAGCCGCGGCTCCAGCGCCTGGGCCTGGCCGACCAGCCAGCGGGCCCCGGAGGTGGTGCCCAGCAGCCAGCCCAGGGCGAGCCCGATGCCCAGCAGCAGCACCAGCACCGTGTTACGGACCCAGTGCTTCACAGCGCGCTGCCCACCGAGATGTGCACCCGGAACGGTGGATTGTCCTCGCTGACACCCCAGGCCAGATCCAGCCGCACCGGCCCCACCGGCGAGCTCCAGTGCAGGCCAAAGCCGGTGCCGACCTTGTAGTCGCGTTGGTTCAGCTGGTCGAAGGCATCGCCAATGTCGACGAAGGTGGCGAGACGCCAGCGGGGCAGCACCGGGTAGCTGTATTCGAGACTGGCGGAGGCCAGATAACGCCCGCCCACCACATTGCCCGCCTCATCCTCCGGGCCGATGCTCTGCCAGGCGAAGCCGCGCACGCTGTGATCGCCGCCGGCGAAGAACCGCAGCGACGGGGGCACATCGGAGAAATCCCCCGCCTCCAGCGCCCCCAGGTCCAGGCGCAGCTGCAGACGATGCGTGCCGCCATAGGTGCGCAGCCAGCGGGTGCCCAGCCGCAGACGCACCAGATCGGTCTCGGAGAGCAGCGAATCCTCGGCCAGTTCCAGGCTGAACAACTGCCGATCGCCCCACCAGGGGTCGGCGCCACCCCGGCTGCGGGTGCGGCTGACCGTGACCCCGGGGATCAGCAACTGGGTGGTGCCCCGCTCCAGCCCGACCTTGAACCGCTCCTGCTCGAAGCGCAGGAACAGATTCGGCCGCCAGCCGCTGTCCAGACTCCACTGGCGTTGCACCGCAAGGGTGACGCGCTCCGTCTCCACGTCTTCGACGCTTTCGCGCTGCCAGCCTGTCTGCAGTTGCAGGCTGTCCCGCAGCGGGTCCTCCATGGGGATGTCGTAGGTGCCGCTGATGCTTTGCCGACGCTGGGCCAGCTCCAGCTCCACGCCCACCTTGTGGCCGCGGTCGTTGATCCAGGGCCGACGCCAGTTGAGCCGGGTCCGCGCCCCCACGTCGGTGGAATAACCCACCCCCAGATTGACCCGGTGCTTGTCCCGGGCGCTCAGCTCCACATCCACCGGCACCGCGTCCTCGGGGGCCAGCTCGGTGCGGGGGCGTACCCGCACATCGGCGAAGTACTGACTGTCCAACAAGCGGCGATTGAGCTGGGCGACGAGTTCGGTGCTGTAGGGGGTGCCGGCCTCGAAGGGCACGAAGCGCTCCAGCAGGCGCTGGCGAAAGGGGGTGTCGGAGAAGCTGACCTCGCCCAGCCGGGCCCGCGGGCCGCTGTCGAATATCAGGGCGATGGCCGCCTCGCCCCGCGCCGGGTTCAGCTCCACCCGCTGGCGCAGGAAGGCGGCATTGAAGTAGCCCCGGCTCAAGGCGAGGTTGTGCAGCGCGCTCTTGATCGACTCGTAACGGCCGTGATGGAAGACATCGCCCTCGCTCAGGGGCAGCTGCTCGCGCAAGCGGGCGAAGGCGGGATCGTCGACGGCGCCACCCCGCAGTTCCAGCCGCAGACGGCTTATTCGTACCGGAGGGCCGGGGGTGAAACGGAACTCCAGGCGGCGCGCCTCCCGCCCGCCCTGCAGTCCCAGCGTGATCTGCGGTCGATAATGGCCCAGCGCCTGCAGGGCACGCTCCCCCTCGGCCCGCGCCCGGGCACGTAGCTGCGCATCCGGCAGGTCCTCGGCCAGCACCGCTTGCAGGTAGCGCTCGATGTTCTCCCGCTGGGCATCGTCGCCGCCCCGCACCACCAGCTGCGTCGCGGCCGCCGCCGGGCCGACGCACAGCCACAACAGCAGGACGGCACACCACCACCCGCCGGGCCGGCGGCCGGGGAAACAATCAAGGCCTGATGGGGTCCAAGTCATGCCTGCCTGATCATCATGGTATGGGGTGGTGCGCCCGGGCGAACGTATCAGCGCGTGTCGGGGGACGCTATCATTGGCCCGGTATGCCGGCAAAGCGCCGAGCCCTATACATTCTCTTTGGCCTGCCTGGTCGGCCTTAAATGTCTTGTGGAGCACAGCAGCACGTATGAATGATCGTTCGGATACCCTCGGCCGCGATGTCATCGACAGCCTCGAAGGCGAGGAACACCATCTGAAGCTGCGCAACCTGCGCCTGTCCGACTACGAGGACGTGCGTCACATCATGAACGCCGTCTACAAGGGTATGGGGGGTGCCTGGACCCGAAAGGAGTTCGCCGCCCAGATCAATCGTTTCCCGGAAGGCCAGATCTGCATCGAGGACAACGGCCGGGTGGTGGCGGGGGCGATCAGCCTGATCGTCAATTACCGCCGCTACGGCGATCAGCACACCTATGACAAGATCACCGGCAACGGTACGCTCTCCACCCACGACCCGGACGGCGATGTACTCTACGGCGTGGATGTGTTCGTGGACCCGGAGTATCGCCACATGCGCCTGGGCCGGCGCCTGTACGATGCCCGCAAGGAATTGTGCCGGCAGTTGAACCTGCGCTCCATCGTCGCCGGCGGACGCATTCCGGGCTATGAACGACATGCCGCGGAGATCAGCCCCGAGGAATACATCGACCTGGTGCGCCGCCAGGAGATCCACGACCCCATTCTGAGCTTCCAGCTGGCCAACGACTTCCACGTCCGGCGCATCATCCGCAACTACATCCCGGACGATGATGCCTCGCGGGGTTACGCCACGCTGGTGCAGTGGAACAACATCTTCTATGAGGAGAACAAGCCGCTGATCGCTCATCGCAAGACGGTGGTGCGGGTGGGCACGGTGCAGTGGCAGATGCGCCGCCTCAAGGACATGGACGACCTGCTGCAGCAGGCGGAGTTCTTCGTGGATGCGCTGGCCGGCTACAACTGCGACTTCGCCCTGTTCCCGGAGTTCTTCAACGCCCCGCTGCTGGCGGAGTTCAACCAGGAGAACCCGGCCGAGGCCATCCGCGGCATGGCCCAGTACACCGACGAGATCCGCGACGCCATGCTGCGCCTGGCGGTGAACTACAACATCAACATCATCGCCGGTTCCATGCCGGTGTACCGGGACCAGAGCCTGTACAACGTCTCCTACCTGCTGCGCCGGGACGGCACCATGGACCACCAGTACAAGCTGCACGTCACCCCCGACGAGCGTAGCTACTGGGGCATGCAGGGCGGTGACGGCCTGCGGGTGTTCGACACCGACATTGGCAAGATCGGCATCCTGGTCTGCTACGACGTGCAGTTTCCGGAACTCTCCCGGCTGCTCAACGAGCAGGGCATGCAGATCCTGTTCGTGCCGTTCTGGACCGACACCAAGAACGGCTACCAGCGGGTGCGGCTGTGCTCCCAGGCCCGGGCGGTGGAGAACGAATGCTATGTGGCCATCACCGGCAGCGTGGGCAACCTGCCGAAGATCGAGAACATCGACATTCAGTACTCGCAGACGGCCGTGTTCTCGCCCTCGGATTTCGCCTTCCCCCACGACGCCATCGTCGCCGAGGGCACGCCCAACACCGAGATGACCCTGATCGTGGACCTGGACCTGAACAAGCTCACCGAACTGCGCCAGGAAGGCTCGGTGCGCAATTACCAGGACCGGCGACCGGACCTGTACCGGGTGGATTGGCACGGGCCGGGGGACAATTGAAGGCGAGTTCTGCGGTGTTGACGCGGGTCCTGGGGCTGGTACGGCCGGCGGCGGCCCACGATTTGGCCCCGGCCTGCGGCCGGGGCTTCCCTGCGCTTCTCGCCGGAAAGGGGCGAGCAGCAAACTCGCTTCGCTCAGACAAGCTGCTCGCTGATCCCTTTCCGGCTGCGATGCTCGGCTGCATCGACGTCCGCCGCCGGCCGTACCAGCCCCAGGACCTCAAAGCTCCGGTGGGCGCTCCACCAACGTTCGGGAGCCGGGTCAGGGTGGGCCTGCCCGGGTTCGTCGGCGCAGCCGAGCACCGCAGGGCCGGGCGGAAAAGAGCGGAGCGCTGTCTGAGCGGAGCCGCAGGCGTAGCGAGTTCGCGGAGCGCCGCCCGGACCGAGGAGCACAGGGAAGTCCCGGGCGCAGCCCGGGACCAAGACGTGGAACCCGGGCAGGCCCACCCTGACCCGGCGGCTGGCACCCACATTGCAGATGCAGGCGATCCAGGCACCAAACGGATCAACCCGCTGACAAGCTAGCCGCCAAGGGCGCCCTGCTCCGAGGTCTATCCAGTACCTGCTCCCCGCGGCGCAGCAGCTGATCACAACGCCAATGCTGAGCCATCACCGGCACCAGGCCGATCTCCAGCTCACAGCCCGGCGCGCCCCGCGCCGCCCAGGCGCGGAACTCCTCGGCCACCCGCGCCATCACCCGATCGGCCTGAGCGCCATCGGCATCCACCAGCAACAGCGCCAGTTCGTCCTCCCGCACGCGGCCCAGCAGATCGGTCACCCGCAGTCGTCGTCCGACGATACCCGCCAGCGCGCGCAAGGCTTCCGGCGAGGCGCTCCCGGACTCCCCGGCTCGCACCCGGGCGCAGATGGCCACCAGCGGCAGGTCCGAACGCTGATGCATGGCGAGCAGATGATCCGCGCGTTCGCTGAAACCGTTCCGATTGAGCAGGCCGGTATCCTCGTCGCGTACCGCAAGATCCGCCAGGCGGGACTGCAACTCCCGGCGCTGGCGATGCAGTCGCAAGACCAGCAGCATCAGCAGGAGCACGCTGCCGAGCAACGGCCCCTGCACCGGCACAGCCCAGCTCAGCGCGGCGACGCCACCGGCCAGCAGCAGAATCGAAAGGGAATAGTCATGTAAACGGGCGCGGGCGGCCCCGGGGTGATGCTGCATGGTCCATCCTCCTGATGTTTATGCTTATAAGCGCAGCGCGCCGCCCGGTTCCGTGGCGGCGTTCAAAAAGTGTAGCAGGGCTTCCGGCAAGTACCAGGCAGGCGCCGATCGATGCCCTTGGGTCCTTGACCGTCTGGCGCCGGCATGGCCCGAAGCGTGAACGATCAGGGGGCCTGGGACTTCTCCAGCGCCTGGTCCAGATCCCAGAGGATATCCTCCAGAGTCTCCAGCCCCACGGAAATACGGACCATGTCCGCGCGCACGCCGGCCTTCTCCAGCTCTTCCTCGCTGAGCTGGCGGTGGGTGGTGGAGGCCGGATGGATCACCAGGGTCTTGGCGTCGCCGATATTGGCCAGATGGCTCATGAACTGCACCGCCTCGATGAACTTCACCCCGGCGGCCTGCCCGCCCTTGATGCCGAAGCTGAGCACGCCGCCCGCGCCTCGGGGCAGATACTTCCGGCCCAGCTCGTGATAGCGATCTTCCGGCAGGCCGGCATAGCTCACCCAGTTCACCGCCGGGTGCGCGCGCAGATGCTCGGCCACCGCCTGGGCATTGGCGCAGTGGCGCTCCATGCGCAGGGGCAGCGTCTCCAGGCCCTGCAGGAACAGGAAGGCATGCAGGGGGGCGAGCGTTGGCCCCAGGGTGCGCAGGGGCTCACAGCGGGCCTTCATGGTGAAGGCGAAATCGCCGAAGGTCTCGTAGAAGCGCACGCCGTGATAACCCGCCGAAGGCTCCATCATGGTGGGGAACTTGCCGTTGTCCCAGGGGAAGCGGCCGGATTCCACCAGCACCCCGCCGATGGCCGTGCCGTGGCCGCCGATGAACTTGGTGGCCGAATGCACCACGATGTCCGCGCCATGCTCCATGGGCCGGCACAGCCAGGGGCTCGCCAGGGTGTTGTCAACCATCAGCGGCAGGCCCGCCTCGTGGGCAATGTCCGCCACGGCCTGGATATCCAACACATTGCCCAGCGGGTTGCCGATGGTCTCGGCGTAGAGCAGCCGGGTCTTCGGGGTGATGGCGCGGCGGAAGTTCTCCGGCTCGTCCGGGTCCACGAAGGTGCAGTGGATGCCCAGCTTTCGGAAGGTGACATTGAGCTGGCTGTAGCTGCCGCCGTAGAGGGTGCTGGCGGCGACGATCTCGTCGCCCGCCTCCAGGATGGTGAGCATGGCGGTCATCTGCGCGGCCATGCCCGAGGCCGTGGCCAGCGCCGCGCGCCCGCCTTCCAGGGCCGCCATGCGCTCCTCGAACACCGCGCTGGTCGGGTTGCTCAGGCGGCTGTAGATATTCCCGAAGGTCTGCAGATTGAACAGGCTGGCCGCATGGTCGGCGCTGTCGAAGACGTAGGAGGCTGTCTGGTAGATGGGCGCGGCGCGGGCGCCGGTGGTCGCATCCGGAATTTGCCCGGCATGCAGGCACAGGGTCTCGAAGCCGAATTCTCGATCTGACATGGCTGATCCGTTCAGTGGGGCAGAACCCGGGGGCGTTTGGCGGAAATCACCCGGGTGTTGACGCCGATAAAGTTCAGGCCGCCGAACAGGCGCGCGTACTCGATCTTCATGCAGCGGTCCATGACCACCTGCAGCCCGGCGCCACGGGCACGCTCGGCGGCCTCCTCGTGCACCACGCCCAGCTGCATCCAGACCACCTTCGCGCCGATCTCTATGGCCTGCTCCACCAGGGCCGGCACCTCCTCGGCACGGCGGAAGATATCCACCACCTCCACCCGGCCGGGCACCTGGCGCAGGTCCGGGTAACAGCGCCGGCCCAGCACTTCTGCATAGGCGGGGTTCACCGGCAGCACCTCGTAGCCGTGGTCGATCAGGTACTTGGCGGCGAAGAAACTGGGCCGATACCAGTTGGCGGACAGGCCCACCACCGCCACCCGACGATAGCGGTGCAGGATCTCCCGCAGGGTCTCGATACTGTTGCCGTCGTGCATCTTTCCATGCCTTGAAAGGGGCGCCACGCGCACCCAGTGAAAACCTGCGACAACAATACAGGAGCGACCTCATGGACGTAAGCCGCGCCCTGCATGGTTCGATCAGCCGTGCGCTCGCCGCGCTGATGCTGCTGTTCAGCGTATTGTCACCCGCCCAGGCCGGGCTGATCGGCACCGACGAGGTGCTGGGGCTGCAGGCCGCCACCGATGAACGGGCCGAACTACAAGCGTTCCTCGCCCGGGAGGATATTCGCGATCAACTGCTGGATTGGGGCGTGGACCCCTTGGCCGCCGGCGAACGGGTCGCGCAACTCAGTGACGCCGAAGTGGCAAGGCTGCATGACCGCATGGCGGAGCTGCCGGCCGCCGGCACCGACCTGATCGGCGCGGCCGTGTTCGTGTTCGTGCTGCTGCTGATCACCGATATCCTCGGCTTCACGGATATCTTCCCCTTCACCCGCTCGGTGCGCTGAACCCGCCGTGGCGCCGGCGTGCCATAACCCCCGCGGGGCGCGCCGCGCCCCGAGACCGGCACCGGGCCCCTGCTCGATGGCCATGTGGGCGCTGCTCGCGGGGCTGCTCGGCGGCTGCGCGGTCGCGCCCCCAAGCCCGAACATGCCGGCCGCGGGCACGCCCATCACGCTGCACAACGTGCCGCTGCACCCCCAGCGCAGCGACCACTGTGGCCCCGCGGCCCTGGCCATGATGCTGGGCTGGAGTGGGCTGAGCCTCAGCCCCGATGATCTCGCCGCTGATCTGTTCATCCCGCAACGGGCAGGCACCCTGCAGACGGAGCTGATAGCGCAGACGCGGGCGCGGGCCCGTCTTCCCTGGCGCCTGAGCGGCGGCTTCGAAACCTTGCTGGGCGAGCTGCGCGCGGGCCGCCCGGTGCTGGTGATGCAGAACCTGGCGCTTCCCTGGTGGCCGCGCTGGCATTATGCGGTGGTCGTGGGCTACCGGCCGGCGCGGGCCACCGTGATCCTGCATGGGGGTGGCGAACACCCCCAGGCCATGCCCCTGCGCCGATTCCTGCGCAGCTGGGAGCGCGCCGAACACTGGGCCATGCTCACGCTACCCCCGGGCCAGGTGCCCACCGGGGCCGAGGCGCTGGCCTACCTGCGCGCGGCCTATGCGCTGGAAACCACCCAGGGCGCCGCGAACGCCCTGCCCTACTACCACACAGCGCGGCGACACTGGCCCTACAGCGCCGAGGCCCACCTGAGCCTGGCCAACGCCTGGCACCAGGCGGGCGACAGCAAGCGCGCGATCGCAGTTTTGCAAGACGCTTTGGCCGGTGGCCTGCGCGATGCGCGCATCGAGCACAATCTGCGCTGGCTGCGACAGCATGACGGCGCCGGCCAAGGTTAAGGCGAGGAAGATCAATTCGTGGCCAGGACCGCTCTCCCACAGGCGCGGTGTCACATTTTAGTGGGGGCCGGCGGCTGGGCGCGAATAAAGCCCGCGCCAACACTTGATTTAGCCGTCACCCCGCCACAATCCATTGCCTCGCGGGCAGCGCGCCCCGCTCCCGATCGCCGGTGATAATTCACATCTTTCATGAATCGCAATCACGGAGGATTCACGGAATGCACGAGGAACGCCTCAAGCAGATGAACGCCCAACTGGACCGGATATCCGCACCCATGCACCGCATGACCGCCCTGATGATCAACAGTGCGGAGCGCATGACCGACTTCCAGCTCAAAGCCGCACAAAAATACAGCCATCTGGCCTTTGTCCAGTGGCGCGACGCGCTGGAGGTGCGCGACCCGCAGAGCCTGCAAGGCTATCTGGAGAAGCAGAACCGCTATGCCAACGAGTACAGCCGCTGCCTGTCCGAGGACGCCGAGGCCCTGGCCGACATCGGCCAGGACTTCAGCAGCCAGGTCCAACGCGTCATGCAACAAAACATGGACAGCATGACCGAGGCGGCTCGGCGCGCCAATATCCAGATGAACGAGCAGATGGAGAAGGCCGAGAAGACCGCCGAGAAGACCGCGGAAAAGGCCGCCGACAAGTCCGAAGGCAGCAGCGGCCGCCGCCGCTCCGCCTGATCAAGCCCCGGGGCGCCGCCCTGGCGGCGCCCCGGATCACCTCGGCTCAGTAAAACCCGCCCCCCAGTTTCTGCTTCGCAAGCCACGGGATCATCCGCTCGAAGGCCAGCTCGATCTGCTCCATGGATGTGGAGTAACTGATTCGCAGGGAATTGGGCGTGGTATCGCCGAAGGCATCCCCCGGCACCACGCAAACCCCCGTTTCCTCCAGCATGCGTATCGCCAGATGGCTGCCATCGGTGTTGGGCGGCAGGGAGGGGAAGATATAGAAACCGCCCTGGGGCCAGTAGCCGGTCAGGTGCGGGGTCTCCGCCACCAGCTGTACCACCCGGTCACGGCGCCGCCGGTACTCGGCGACCATCTCGTCGATACAGCGCCGATCACCGCGCAGCGCCGCCAGGCCCGCCCACTGGGCCGGCGTGTTCGCGACGGTGGTGGTAAACATGTGGTAGCGGCGCAGTTTCTTGATGTGCCCCTGGCTCGCAATGATCCAGCCTATGCGCAGCCCCGGCATGCTGAAGGTCTTGGAGAAACTGCTCACCACCATCACGTGGTCCAGATCCGTGGTGCAACCGAGCACGCTCGGGTATTCCATATCGTCCAGCACGATATGGTCGTAGACCTCGTCGCTGTAGACGTGCACGCCGCGGTAGGCGGCCTCCTGGACGACGGCCTCCACCGTTTCCCGCGGATAGACCGCGCCGGTGGGGTTGCTCGGCGAATTGAGCACGATGCCGAAGGTGCGCATGCCGATGTTGTCGATCACCTCCTGGGGGTCGATCTGGTGACCCTGTTCGGCGCGGGTGGGGATGAGCTTTACCTCACCGCCGTTCATGCGGATCAAGGGCGCGTACAGGCTGAAGGCCGGGTCGGTGACCAGGAACTGGCGCCCGGGGGCCGCGGTGGCCGTGAGCGCCAGATACATCGCCTCGGTGGCACCGGTGGTGATGAGGATATTGTCCTCGGTGAGCTCCCGGCCGCAGCGCCCGCTGTAGTACTCGGCCAGCGCCGTGAGCAGGTCCGGCAGGCCGGCATCCATGGTATAGCCGGTCTGGCCGTTGCGCAGGGCGTCGATATGGGCCTCGACGATGTGCCCCGGCGTGGGAAAATCCGGCTGGCCGATGGACAAATGGATCACATCGTCCAGCTTCGCCGCCAGGTTCACCATGCGGCGGATACCCGGTACGGGTATTGCTTGCAGCGACGGGCTCCACATGGGTTCATCGGTGTCGTACAGATCCACATCCCGCTCCAGCATGGCCTGTCTCCTCCGACCGGCGGGGCCTGGCGTGCGGCCCCGCAATATGAGCACTGCCTTCACCTGCAGCGTAGGCGCGCCCCCACCCCGCCGCAAGGGCGGCACCGATCACTCCCCCTGGGGCTTCGGCCGCACCTTGACCGCCCCGCGAGGGCAGGTCTAACGTCAAGGGAGTGCAAAGCCCTGGCCATTCGCCATGGCCGAGGCCTTGCCGAGGATTGCCCGGCGGCCGCAAAGGCCCGAGGGAATGGCACAGTGTTTCCCTGGAAAACATGCACGAGGAGAACGTCATGCAGGATTCGATGCCCCACATCACCGTCCTGCACGCACCGGACGAGGGGCCGCCGCCGGGGCTGGATCAGCTTCGGGGCGAGGCACACATCACGCTGGCGGACAACGAAGAGGCGCTGGCGGCAGCCGTGCCCGAAACCGAGATCCTGCTGGTCACCGATTTCCGCACCCCGCTGTTGCGCAAGGCCTGGAGCGAAGCCCGGCGGCTGCGCTGGATGCATGCCACCAGCGCCGGCGTGGACGCCCTGCTCTTCCCCGAAAACCGCGACAGCGACATTCCCATCACCAATGCCCGGGGCGTCTTCGACCACGCCATCGCCGAGACGGTGCTGGGCATGATGCTGATGTTCGCCAAGGATTTTCTCGGCTCGCTGGCGCTCAAGCGCGAAGCTCGCTGGCAGCACCGGGATACCGAACGGCTCAGCGGCAAGCGGCTGCTGGTGGTGGGCGCCGGCTCCATCGGCCGTGAAATCGCTCGCCTGGCCGGCTTGATGGACATGCGGGTGGAAGGCATCGCCCGCCGCGCCCGGCCCGCCGATGCCGACTTCGCCGCGATCCACCCCCAGGGCGAATTGCACGAACATCTGGCACACGCCGATTATGTGGTGGTGGCCGCCCCGCTCACGCCGGAAACCGAGGGCCTGTTCGATGAGCGGGCCTTCGCCGCCATGCGCCCCCACGCCCGTTTCATCAACATCGGCCGCGGCGCCATCGTGCGCACCGAGGCGCTGGTGGCCGCCTTGCGGGAAGAGCGGCTGGCGGGCGCGGGGCTGGACGTGTTCGAGCAGGAACCCCTGCCCCCGGAGCATCCCTTGTGGGCCATGCCCCAGGTCTTCATGTCGGCTCATATGGCCGGCGATTTCCTGGGCTGGCGCGAGGCGCTGATCGAGCAGTTCGTGGAGAACTTCAGGCGCTGGCAGGCCGGCGAGCCGCTGCGCAATGTGGTCGACAAGACCCGGGGTTACGTCACGGGAGAGCACGGATGACCCAGCAGCAAACCCGGATCGCCGATCTCAGCGCCCTGGAACTGCTGCGCCTGTTTCGCGGCGGCGAACTCTCGCCGGTGGAAGCCGCCCGGGCCTGCCTGGCGCGTATCGAGCGCCACAACCCGGCGGTCAACGCCTACTGCCTGATCGACCCGGACACCACACTCGCCGCCGCCCGCGACGCCGAGCAGCGCTACCGGCGCGGCGAGCCCCTGGGGCTGGTGGACGGCGTGCCCACGGCCATCAAGGATGTCTTCTACACCCGAGGCTGGCGCAACCTCAAAGGCTCTCGCACCGTGGACTCGGAGCAGCCCTGGGACACCGACGCCCCGGCCGTCGCCGCCCTGCGCCGCCACGGCTTCGTGCCCCTGGGCAAGACCACCACGCCGGAATTCGGCTGGAAGGGCGTCACCGACAGCCCCCTGTGCGGCCCCACCAACAACCCCTGGGATCCGAGCAAGACGGCGGGCGGCTCCAGCGGCGGCAGCGGTGCCGCGGTGATGCTCGGCATGGGGCCGCTGAGCCTGGGCACCGATGCCGGCGGCTCCATCCGCATCCCCGCCGGGTTTTGCGGCTGCGTGGGTCACAAGCCCACCCACGGCCGGGTACCCATGTGGCCGCCCAGCCCCTTCGCGCCGCTGGCCCACCCCGGCCCCATGACCCGCACGGTGGAGGACGCGGCCCTGCTGATGAACGTAATCAGCGAGCCGGATCCGCGGGACAGCACCCTGCCCGATAATCGCACCGATTTTCTCGCCGTGCTCGGCGAGGGTGTGCGCGGCCTGCGCATCGCCTACAGCCCCGACTTCGGCTACGTGCGGGTGGATCGAGAGATTCATGACAGCGTCGCCGCCGCCGCGGCACTGTTCCAGGAACTGGGTGCGGTGGTGGAGCACGTGGATCCGGGCTTTACCGACCCGCTGGAATCCTTCGGACGGCTGTTCTACGGTGGCGCGGCCAATGCCCTGCGGGACCTGGACGAGGCGAAACGGGCGCTGATGGACCCGGGCCTGATCAGCGTGGCCAAGGAAGCGTCGCGCCTTTCCATGCTCGATTATCTGGCGGCCATGAACGAGCGGGCCGCGCTGATCGAGCGCATGAGCCTGTTCCACACCGAGTACGATCTGCTGCTCAGCCCCAGCCTGCCCATCCCCGCCTTCGACGCCAATCGCGAAGTACCGGCGGGCTGGCCCCATGAGCGTTGGCCCACCTGGACCCCCTTCACCTACCCCTTCAACATGACCGGCCAGCCGGCCTGCTCGGTGCCCTGCGGCTTCACCCGCGACGGCTTGCCCATCGGCCTGCAACTGGTGGGCGCGCGCCACCGGGACGATCTGGTGCTGCGCGCCGCCCATGCCTACCAGCAGGCCAACCCGCTCCATCACCGTCGGCCCCCGCTGCTCCAGGAGTAAGCCCATGATCGACTCGCCCCTGCTGAACCCCGTTCATGCCCATATCCAGGGCCGTTGGGTAGCGGCCGACAGCGCCCGGTGTTTCGCCGTCCACAACCCGGCCACCGGCGAACAGCTGGCCGAAGTCCCCGCGCTGGGCGCCGCCGAAACCGCCCGCGCCATCGACGCCGCGCGCCACACCCTGGCCACGCCCCACAGCCTGGTGCAGCGCCAGCACTGGCTGGAGGACATCGCCCGGGTGCTGCGGGAAAACAAGGAAGAGCTGGGCCGCATCGTCACCCTGGAACACGGCAAGCCCTGGCAGGAAGGCCAGGGCGAAGTGGAGTACGCCGCCGGCTTCTTCGCCCAATGTGCCCGCCAGATCCATGAGCTGGCTCCGCGCACCCTGGCTGACACGCCCCGGGATTGTCGCTGGACGGTGCATTACCGCCCCGCCGGCGTGGTGGGCCTGATCACCCCCTGGAACTTTCCCATCGGCATGATCGCCAAGAAGCTCTCCGCGGCCATCGCCGCCGACTGCCCCAGCGTGATCAAACCCTCCTCCAAGACCCCGCTGACCCTGATCGCACTGATGAAGCTGCTCGATGAGCATCTGGATCTGCCCGCCGGTTACGTCAACCTGGTCACCGGGCCCGCCGGCCCCATCAGCGAATGCCTGATGGGCCACCCGGACGTGCGGGTGGTGAGCTTCACCGGCTCCACCGGCGTGGGCAAGCGGCTCATCGAACAAAGCGCCGCGGAGGTGAAGAAGCTCACCCTGGAGCTGGGCGGCAACGCGCCCTACATCGTCTTCGAGGACGCCGACCTGGACGCCGCCGCCGATAACTTCATCGGCAACAAGTTCCGCGGTGGCGGCCAGACCTGCGTGTGCGCCAACCGGCTGTATGTACACCAGGCCGTGGAACAGGCCTTCAGCGAAAAGCTGATCGAGCGGGTGAGCCGGCTCAAGGTGGGCGATGGCATGGAGGAAGGCACCGACATCGGCCCATTGATCGACCGCAACGGCTTCGACAAGGTGCACCAGCACCTGCGCGATGCGCTGGACCAGGGCGCCGAGCTGATCCACGGCGAACCGCCCACCGAGCCCGCGGGGGACGGCTGGGGCCATTTCTTCCCGCCGGTGATACTGCGCGGTGTGCGCCCGGGCATGCGCGTGACCCGGGAGGAAACCTTCGGCCCGCTGGTGGCCATGATCGCCTTCGACAATGAAGAGGACGTCATCGCCCAGGCCAACGACACCGAGTTCGGCCTGGCCGGCTACGTATTCAGCGGCGACCTGGCGCGGGGCGCGCGGGTGGCGGGGCGCCTGCGCTGCGGCCACGTAGGCCTGAACACCGGCACCGGCCCCACCCCGGAAGCCCCCTTTGGCGGCATGAAGGAATCCGGCTACGGCCGCGAAGGCGGCCAGGAGGGGCTGTTCGAGTTCGTGGAGGTTCAGACCATCCCGCAACCGCTGTAAGCGACGCGCGAATCACCGTCCCCTCCCCGCAGGGGCGCCGGTAGCGGTCGCATCTCTCCCCGCTGTCAGCGGTGGAGCTTGCGCCGACGGATGGGGTTCCGGGGTGGGTGCGGTCTGGGGCGGACGTCGATGCAGCCGAGCATCGCAGCCGGAAAGGGAAAAAGCGGGTTGCCTGTTTGAGCGAAG